>JAVQWE010000038.1:7220-12072 GCA_033579175.1 Phycisphaerales bacterium
CGCTGCACGATCACCTGCGCTGGCAGATGCGGGCGCGCGTCGCGCCAGCGCAGCCGGCCCTCGGTGCCGGGCGGGGGCGCTTGCTTGACGAAGGCCAGACGCGCCTCGCGCGTGCGTGTGCCCGCCTGCACCGCCGGCGACAGCAGCACGGCAAGGGTGGGGCGCGCTTCGGCAGCGAGCTCGGTCACGGGGTCCATGATACCCGCCGGCCGGGGTAACCGCGCCCGCTTCCGTGCGGGCCCTGTCGGCGTCCGGCCGGATCGGTCGATCGCCTCGGGGAAAATAGCCAACCCGCCCGGGCAGCTCCCCTGCCGGCGGGTATCCACGCCCCCGGTCGTCTGCAACAGCCAGAAGCGTGCGGCAAAACCCTCCTCCTCAGCGGTCGGACTCGCCTAGCTCCTCTCGGCTGCCAGTCTCACGGCCATCGCAATGAACTCCTGAACAGGAACAGTGCCTCGGTCCCCCTCGGTTCGATGGCGCACCGCAACCTTGCCTTCGGCCTGCTCCTTCTCGCCGACGATGAGCATGTAGGGCACTTTTTCGAGCGTGTACCGGCGGATTTTGGCACCGATCTTGTCGCTGGAGTGATCGGTTTCGACGCGCAGTCCCGCCTGTCGAACCTTAGCGGCAACCTGCCGGCCATAGTCGTTGAACCTCTCACTGATGGAGAGCACTGCAACCTGCACGGGACTGAGCCACAGCGGGAAAGCGCCGTTGAATTGTTCGATCAGCACGCCGATGAAGCGCTCCATGCTGCCGAACGGGGCGCGGTGGATCATCACCGGACGATGGGGCCTGTTGTCCTCGCCGATGTATTCCAGCTCGAATCGCTGCGGAAGCTGGTAGTCCACCTGTACCGTGCCGAGTTGCCATTGTCGCCCGAGAACGTCCTTCACGACAAAATCGATTTTCGGCCCGTAGAACGCTGCTTCTCCCGGCTCGCGGCTGAAGGGCACGCCAAGGGTCTGTGCAGCTTCGATGCACGCAGCCTCGGCGCGGTCCCACTGGGCAGGTTCGCCGACGTACTTGCGGCTGTCGGGGTCGCGCAGGCCGACGCGCACCCGGTAGTCCTTCATCCCGAGGGTGCCGAGGATGATCTTCACCAGTTCAAGACAGCCCAGAAGTTCCGACGGAACCTGCTGTTCCGTGCAGAAGAGATGGGCATCGTCCTGAGTGAAGCCGCGCACGCGGGTCATGCCCCCCAGTTCGCCCGATTTTTCCCACCGGTAGACCGTGCCGAACTCGGCCAGACGCACGGGCAGGTCGCGGTAGCTGTGCTGCTGACTGGCGTAAATCCGGATGTGATGGGGGCAGTTCATGGGCTTGAGCAGATAGCCCTCGATCTCGCCCACGTCCATCATGTGCGTGAGCTGAGCACACGTGCAGCCCTCCGCTGCCTTTGCGCTGAGGAACTCCCGATCCACCAGGGGTGGAAACTGGCTTTCGCGGTAATACGGGAAGTGCCCGCTGGTCTTGTACAGTTCAAGCCGCCCGATGTGCGGGGTGAAAACCTGCTGATACCCCTGCCGACGGAGGTGCTCGCTGATGAAGTTCTGCAGCTCCTGCCGAATAATCGCCCCTTTGGGTTTCCAGAGCACGAGCCCCTGGCCCACTTTCTCATCTACCGTGAACAGTCCCAGTTGCGGGCCAATGACGCGATGATCGCGCTTGTGGGCTTCTTCCTGAAGCTTCAGATATTCCTCGAGCTGCTTCTTTTCGAAGAACGCTGTGCCGTACACCCGCTGAAAACGATCACTGTTCACATCTCCGTGCCAGTGGGATTGCGCCACGGATAGCAGCTTGAACGCCCGGATTCGACCGGTGCTGGGAACGTGCGGTCCCTGGCACAGGTCTTCCCAGTCCCGCTCGGGTTCACCCGTGACATACCAGCTCAGGCATCGTGCCCCCGCCCCGCGGGCACGATCGGCGTTATCGATTTTGTACTTGTTCCCCTCCCTGTGCAGCCGCTGCATGCCTTCCTCAAAGGAAAGCTCATATCGCGTAAACGGCCGATCCTCCGCGACGATTCTGGCCATCTCGGCCTCGATCCTTTCGAAGTCTCTGGAACTGATCGGCACATCCAGCGCGATGTCGTAGTAAAAGCCGTTTTCCACCGGTGGACCATACGCCAGCAGCGCCTGCGGCCAGAGCCGCTGAATCGCCTCGGCCATCACGTGCGCGCAACTGTGCCGCAGGACCGTCAGCGCCTCAGGGTCGCGCTCCGTGAGAATGCAGACGGCATGTTCCCCCGGAGGAAGCTGCGCTGAAAGATCAACGACCTTCCCATCCAGACGTGCGGCCACGGCGGCGCGGGCCAGTCCCTTGCCGATCGATTCAGCCAGTTGCATCAGGCTGCTGCCGTCGGGCATTTCCCGTCTGGAGCCGTCTGGAAGAATCGCGGTTGCCATGATCCATGAGACGGGACTTCGTCCCGCCACCTTCTCACCAGACCGTCTGACCCGGCGCTCGAATCCCCGGTGACGTCCGCTGACACAACGAAAAGCAAAAACCGCCCGGAGACATACCGGGCGGCCGGTTGACCAATGCATCCCGCGCGGCAGACACGAACAGCGCCCGGTTTATCCCGCGGCCGACAACTTCATGGGGCTGAACCGCCGCCGCACTCACCGGAACATATCGGAGATCCGGGCGAGGATCAAGGAAGGCATTGCCCGCGCTTCGACGGCGCGTTGCCGCCGGTCGTATACTCTGCTTATGGATACCCCCGGAACCGGATCTGCCCCTGCAAGGCTCACGCTCCCGCAGGTCCGACAACTGATCGAAGTGCTGCCGTGCGCCGCGATTCTGCTGGACCCCCAAGGCGGGATCGCGCATCTCAACGATGCTGCCGGCGCGCTGCTGGGTATGCCGGCCCAGGACCTTCTCGGACGCAACCTGCTCTCGCTCTATCCCGACGAGGCCAGCCGGCAGCCGCTGCGGGATTCGCTCCGGCAGTTCCACCAGCGCGGCGAGCTGGAAACGACGCTCTGGCGCGCCGACGGCCAGCAGCGACCCGTCATTGCCTCGTTCAATCATGTCGCCGTGGCCGATTCAGCCCGCGGCTACCGGCTCATCACGCTGGTGGACATCTTCCGGCTCAAGGACACCGAGGCGAGCCTGAAATTCCAGCAGGAATTCCTTGTGCAGATGAGCGACACGGTGATGCAGCAGGCCCTGAGCCTCAAGGAGTTGAACGAAAAGCTCGAACAGCGCGTGCAGCAGCGCACCCGGGAACTGCACGATGCCAACATGGATGCCATCTACATGCTGGCTGTGGCGGCCGAGGCCAAGGACCACGACACCGGCGCGCACGTGCTTCGGATACAGCGTTACTCACAGGCGCTGGCGTGCGCCATCGGCCTGAACGAGCGGGAAGCTGATGAAATCGGGTATTCCAGCATCCTGCACGATGTCGGAAAACTGCACGTTCCGGACCACATCCTCAACAAGCCCGGTCCGCTCAGCGACGAAGAGCGTCGTGCCATGGAACAGCATACGGTTGTCGGTGAGCGGATTCTGTCCACGCGACCGTTTTTCGGCCGGGCCCGACGCATCGCCCGCAGTCACCACGAGAATTTCGACGGCAGCGGATATCCCGACGGTCTGAAGGGGCAGGAAATCCCTCTGGAGGCGCGAATCGTGCATGTGGCGGATGTCTATGACGCCCTCACCAGCGCGCGGGCCTACAAGGAGGCCTGGAGCGTCACCACGGCCATGCGGATGATCCGCGAATCGGCAGGAACACTGTTCGATCCGGCCATTGCATCGGCCCTGGCGCAGCTTCATGACAGTGGCGACCTGCGGACGCTGACGCTGGGGTTTTGTGATTTCAGCCCGAAGTGAGTATTTTCCCGCAGGTTGCCCGCTTCGCGGGGCAGGGCTGGCTGGAGGCTGCCATCCGCCGCCGCAGCCGTCAGCGTCGGCGAAGACGGGAAAGGCCTTGTGCAACAGGAGCGAGCATGTTCCGACGAATCGGCAACCTCATCAAGGGCTTCCTCAGTCTCTTCATCTCGGGGATCGAGCGATCCAACCCCGAAGCTCTGCTGGAGGTGGAGAAAGAGAACCTCCGCAAGCAGATCGCCAAATACAACGAGGGATTAGCCAGCCACGCGGGACTGTGCGAACGACTCATGACCCAGGTCCGGAAGCTCGAAGCCGACCAGCGCGACCTCCGCGCCAAGACTGCAGCCAACCTCAAAGCCGGCAACCGCGAACTGGCCGGACAATACGCCATGCGACTCCAGACCGTCGAACGCGAACTGGAGGAAAACCGCAAGCAGCTCGAGCAGGCCGAGAAAACTTACAAGGACCTGGTGACGGCCCGCGATGTCGCCGTCAACGCCGCCAAGCAGAAGATCGAGGCGTTGCGCCAGTCTCTGTCTGACCTGAAAGTGAAGAAGGCCATGGCCGAACTGACCGAAATGGCCAGCGGGATGGTCACCCAGATCGGAGGCGCCGGCGACACCCTCGAGCGCCTGCACAGCATGGTCGAGGAAGAACGCGAAAAAGCCGCCGGGCGCGTACGCGTCGCCAGAGACAGTTTCAACACCGCCGAAATCCAGATGAAAGAAGCGGAGCAGCGCGCCATGGCCGAGCAGGCGCTGGCCGATTTTGCCGCGCGCGAGGGCATCGTGCTGGAACCGACCTCCACCCCCACTACGAGCACCGGCGAGACGGAAGGTGGGGGAAAGCAGATGGGGCCGGTTTCGCAGTAGGCAAGCCTTCGGCGCTGCTCTCCTCGAAGGACGCGCGCGGATCGATGATCCTCCCGGCATGCGTGCCCTCAACCCGAACCTCGCGCCCCCGCCTCTTGGAATGCCCCAAGGCATCGCCGACCTGCCAGCTTCGCAAC
>JAVQWE010000039.1:0-11964 GCA_033579175.1 Phycisphaerales bacterium
CGTCGGCGTTCATGAGCCAGATGTCGTGGTTGCCGCTTCGCGTGGAAACGAAGGCGATCTTGCTGCCATCCGGGCTGAAAACCGGCTCTGTATCGATCCCGGGGGAGTTTGTCAGCCGACGAATGTTCGTGCCATCGACGTTCATGATGGCGATCTCAAAGTTGTTGATCTCACCGGCTGCCTGATATCGGCTGGTGGAAAAAACGATCTGCTTGCCATCCGGGGAAAGGGAGGGATGGTCGTCCGGCAGGTTCAACCCGTGGCCGGAAAACTCGTAATTGTTTGTCTGGGAAGTGGTCAACTGCTTCATGTCCGACCCGTCCGGGCGGGAAATGAAGATGCCTCCCCGGCTGCCTCCGAAGTCCCCCACGATCAGCCCGGCTGCCCAGAGCAGCACTTCATTGGCCAGCAACCGACGGCTCTCAAGCGACTCCAGAGCATACATGGGAAATACTGTGCCTCCCGACAAGCCGCGGACCGCAGACGGTCGAGGTCAGCATCCTTTCGCCGAGAAGTATTGTCGCCCGCGGGCTGGTTTTCTCCGCAGTTTGCTGGATCGCCGATTCAATCACGCCAGAGGATCCAGAAACTGGCGCCCTGCTCGGATTTCACGGGGTACAGCCGTCGGGAAATGCTGCTGCCCGGTTGGAGCAGTTGGCGGTAGACATCGTCGAAAAACTCCGGAGAGTCGGTGAAAAAGTGATGAAGATTACGGGTGTTATTCACCGGGGTGGCATCGACCAGCGAAAGGTGCTCGGCGCCCTGCGTCTTCAGTTCCAGCAGGTCTGTCGCCTCATCCACCTGATCCGCCGGCTCATCGGGTCGTGCAACCGGCTGTCGACCGAGCCGTCGGCCGCGGTTGATCAGCTCACTGAGCAGAAGCGCCTGATCGTTGGAGCTTACATACACCGTCGTATACCGCGACAGTGCTCTCAGTTCCTCGGCAAATCTTGCGTCAAACTCGTGCTGGGACACGTCGGGGGCGGAAAGAATCACATGCCCGATCTCCGGCTCGGCGTCGGCCAGATCCGTCTGCGACATCATCCATGAAAAAGCATCGCAGATCGTCTGACAGCCCAGACTGCTGCCCATGATCCAGATGTTCTCCGCCTGGCAGTGCCGGATCAGCTCGGCCAGAAGCCTTCCCAGATCAGCCCCGCTTCGATGCGCCATCTGGCGGGATGCCAGATAGCCGGCCACGCGGTTGCCCTGATTCCCCGGCCAGTCGAACAGCAGCACCGGTGTGTGGATGTCCAGGGCATAGGCCGTGTAGGCGGTTTTGAGCGCGGCGGTCAGAAAGCGGTCTTTCCAACCCCAGACGATGACCAGAATCGACCTGTGGGGCGATGCCATCACGTGCTGGCGCAGTTCCGCCAGAAAGTCTTCCTGCGAGCATTGACTGCGACCGACCCACCGCATGTAAGTGGCGTCTTGCCACACCCAGGGCGCAATCGGGATTTTCCCGGAAATGCGAACGGAGAATTTGCCATAGGTGATCTGATCCGCCAGCGACTTTTCCTCATCCTCCCCTCGAAAGGAACGATTCGTTGCGAAAAAGAACTCACACCGGCGATACTCGCCCTCATCCACCCCCGGCAACCGACGGGCGAAAGCCAACCGTTGCGGCGTCGGGCCGACCCCCGTGAAATTACGCGTGTAAAACGCTGTGAAACTGGCCACGGCGACCATCAATCCCAGCAGAAGCAGGCTCAGAACCAGTCGGCGGAACATAGCCAAGGCCCCTGTTCAAACCCGGCGTGTTACGGCCAGGCGCTTCAGGGCGATCGCCGCCGCCGCCGCCAGACCCAGCAGAATCGCCGCATACAGGAACGCCGAACGCATCAACCGTTGTCCGGCCGACTCGAAGGCCATCACCGCCCGCCGATTGGCGTTTTCATCGCGCAAATCCTGCAGCAGACCCCGCAGCTCCGCCGCTGCCAGGCGCGTGCGGTCGGCCAGCTCGTTGTAATCCGTACCCTGCCGCACGGCATCCTGCGATTGGCCAACCGACTGCAGTTGCCGGATTTCCTCCACCAGCAGGCGGATTTCGGCAATCGCTGCCGTGCACCCCTCAATCAGGGGCCTGAGCTCCACCGCGGTGAGCCGTGCCTGTTCGGTAGCAGCGCGGAGATTGCTGGTGAATTCAGTCCAGGCGGGGAGATCTTCTCTGAGCTTCTGCAACGAGCTGTCGAGCCGATCCGCCACCCGATCGGGGGTGTTCCGCGCGACCTCCACCGCCTGTTCCAGAGAACGATTGGCGTCGTGGAGCTCTTTCAGCAGTTGAGCCACGGGACCATCCTCGGCCAGGTCCCATTGGAGTAATTCTGCTTCCCAGCGAATCCGTTGCGGCATTTCTTTGATCGTCTGCCCGACGACGCGAACCGACTGACCAAACCGATCGATGGCTTCCGGCGTGGTCGAGACGCCTTGAAGCGTGCTCACCGGCAGCAGAGGGATTCGCAGAACCGCCATCAGGTCTGATTCTTCAGTGACCGCCACAACCGGCACCCGTCCCAGGCGCTGGCCGCGCACGAGAGCGGCGCGCTCGATGTCGTCAACACTCTCATCGATCAGTCCGGGCGGAAAATAAGCCCGCCCGATCCGAAGCAGGTCCTCCTCCAGCCCGTGAACCGTCTCCAGCAGTCCGGCGGCGCGGTCTGCAAACCGGCGCGAAAGCTCCCCATCGGTCAACTGCTGCCGCATTCCCACCACCGCCAGCCAGGTGTACACAAAGAGCGAGCGTGCATCGGTCTGCTCCCGCAGCGCCTGCACGGTTTCCATCGTGCGTATCCGCAACTGCAGGGCGGCTTCACGCACTTCCCGCCCCGCGCCATCGGCCGAGGCGTTGCCGGCGGCCGCGTACAGCCGCGTGGCGAAGGAGTCGAGGAATTCGCGAACGGCTGCCTCCAGCGCCACCGGATTCACCGCCTGAAGCTGCCGGAAGCGCTCCCGTTCCCGGGGCGAGAGGTCGCTGCCCTGGGGCGTCTGGCAACCGGTTGCCACCAGACCCGCCACCGCTACGGCCACCAACAGATGCACTGGCGCAACGCTCATAGTCAGCCTTTCGCCCCGGTGGTCGCCTCGATGGCCGATGCCAGCCGGGCCAGATCGACGTTGCCTCCGGAAAGAATCAGACCCACCCGACGTCCGGCGAACTCACCGCGCCGCGATAGAACAACCGCCAGTGTCACCGCCGCCGACGGCTCCACCACGATCTTCATCCGCTGCATGATCGTCATTGTGGCGCGGACGATCTCCGACTCTTCGGCCAGCAGGATTTCATCAACCATCGCCCGGAGGATGGGGAACGTATGTTTCCCGAGGCTGGTGAGCAAACCGTCGCAGATGCTGGCCGGGGGACGCGCCGGGACGATACTGCCAACCCGCAGGCTCTCGGCGGCGTCGGCGGCGACGGCTGGCTCGCATCCGATGACCCGGATCCCGGGCCTTATCCCACGGCAGGCAATCGCCGTGCCACTGAGCAGCCCCCCGCCGCCTACCGGTGCCAACATCGCATCGAGGTCTGGCACGTCCTCCAACAGTTCCAGGGCGGCGGTGCCCTGCCCGGCGATGACGTTCTCATCGTCGAACGGGTGGATCAGCGTCGCGCCGGTGCGTTCGACGAGCTGCGCGGCGGTCTCTTCACGGGATTTCACATTCGGCTCACAGAACGTGATCCTCCCGCCGTATCCCTCAACCGCCGCCTGCTTGATGCGCGGGGCCGTCCGCGGCATGACGATGTACGCGGCGATGTTCCGCATCTTCGCTGCCAGCGCCAGCGCTGCCGCGTGATTGCCGGAGGAATGCGTCACGACACCCCGCGCCGCCTGATCCTCCGAAAGCAACTGCACTGCGTTGGTCGCCCCGCGATACTTGAAAGCCCCGACTTTCTGAAAATTCTCACATTTGAAGAACAGGCTGGCACCCACCATCGCATCGATTGAGGTCGATGTGAGCACGGGAGTGCGGTGCACATATGGCCGGATGCGCTCCTGGGCGGCGCGCAGGTCGGAAAAGCCTGGTCCGGAGGTCATCAGGCCGATTGTACTGCCCCGCACCGGCAACGCCGCCTTGGAAAGCTCCTGCGCGGCGCGAATGACCCTGGCAGAGTCGCCAGCCCAGACCATGCGGCCGGGTCTGAAGTTTCACCGGAGCCCGCTTGGCGGGCCGAATCCGGCGCATACGATTGGGAACCATGGCGATCGGGAGCAAGCGAAAAGTGATTGTGGTCGGCGGCGGGCTGGCGGGACTTTCCTGTACCATCAAGCTCGCGGAAGAGGGAGTTGATGTTGATCTTTTCTCGATGGTTCCGGTCAAGCGCTCCCACTCGGTCTGCGCGCAAGGCGGGATCAACGCCTGCAACGAGATCGCCCGGCAACAGGGTTACAGCGAATGGCAGCATTTTGATGAGACCTGCCTTGGCGGGGATTTTCTGGCGGATCAGCCCCCCGTGCTGGAAATGTGCAATTGGGCGCCGCGGATTATCGATCTGCTGGATCGCATGGGTGTCCCGTTCAACCGCACCGCCGAATCGCAACGCGACTTGCGGCTGTTCGGCGGCTCACTGTTCAGGCGGACCTTCTTCGCCGGGGCAACCACAGGCCAGCAACTGCTCTATGCGCTGGACGAGCAGACCCGCCGATGGGAGGCCGCCGGCAGGGTGACCAAATATGAGTTCTGGGAGTTTCTGTGGCCGGTGCTGCATAACGGCGCCTGCGTGGGAATCGTCGCACAGGACATGCGGACCATGCAGATTCGTGCCTTCCGCGGGGATGCTGTGGTCATGGCCACCGGGGGGTGCGGGCTGATTTTCGGCAAATCCACGATGTCGGTGATCTGCACGGGTGGAGCGGTTTCCCGCTGCTTCCAGGCCGGCGCGATTTACGGCAACCCGGAAATGATTCAGGTTCACCCCACCGCCATTCCCGGGGAGGACAAGTGCCGGCTCATCAGCGAATCCGCGCGCGGGGAGGGTGGGCGGGTCTGGGTGCCCAAACGACCGGGCGACACCCGCCACCCGAATTCCATTCCGGAATCAGAGCGGGATTATTTTCTGGAACGGCTGTATCCCAAATACGGCAACCTCGTTCCGCGCGACATTGCCACACGGGAGATCTTCAAGATCTGTCAGGAGGGCTACGGCATCGGCGGCGGGAACATGGTGTACCTGGACCTGCGCGACAAGGTGCGCGAAATCGGGCGCGAGAAAGTGCTGGCGAGGCTTGAGGGGATTCTGGAGATTTACCAGAAATTCGTGGGGACCGATCCCTTGGATGAGCCGATGAAGATTTTCCCGGCCGTCCATTACTCGATGGGGGGGCTGTGGCACGGCTTCAAGAAAAACGAGCGGACGGGAGGACTGGTCTTCGGCGATCCGGCTAACCTGATGACCAACATTCCCGGTCTGTATGCCATGGGGGAATGCATGTTCGGGTATCACGGAGCCAACCGGCTCGGGGCCAATTCGCTGCTCAGCTGCATTTTTGACGGTCTGTTCGGGGGAACCTGTGTGAAGAACTACTGCACGGACGTGGCTCCGCTGGCGGCGGCAGATGTGCCGCAGTCGGTGTATGACGCCATCGTGGCGCAGGAAACTGAGCGGATGAACCGTCTGGTGCGCGCTGGCGGAAATGAGAACCCTTATAAGCTGTGGTCGGAGATGGGCAAAGCCATGCTGGAAACCTGCACCGTCGTCCGACACAACGAAAAGCTGGAGAACACCCTGCAGCTCATCGCCCAGTGGCGCGATCGCTACACCCATGTGAAGCTCAGTGATACCGGCTTGTATACCAATCAGAATCTCTCCTTTGCCCGCGCCCTGGGAGACATGCTCATCGCCGCCGAAGCCATCGCCCGAGGTGCATTGATGCGCAACGAAAGCCGCGGCGCCCATTACAAGCCGGCTTATCCGGATCGCGACGACGCTCGCTTCCTCAAGGCGACCCTCGCCCGCTTCGATCCGGAAAGCAAATCAGTCCGGATCGAATACGGTCCGGTGGATACAAGCCTCATCGCCCCGCGGGCACGAACCTATGGCAAGAAGGACTCGGCCGCGATCGGGGCGTCGCGAACGACAGCAGCCGGCGTCCAGACCGGTTGATCGGGGCAGGTCCCTTTTATGAAGGCAGGGCCAGGCGATGGCGCGAGTGACTTGCCGGCGGGCGACAGGCACAGTCGATGGCGCCTCCGGCCTCCTGTGGCGCTGCTTCTGGTGCTCCTGCTGGCCGGCGTGCTGCGATTTCACAATCTGGGCGCCGAGTGTTTCTGGATCGACGAAATCTTCTCCCTCCAGACCTCGGCCGGCGTGGGAATGGCCCATGAGCGGTTCCCCGGCGGGCAATGGCTGGATCCGCCGATCAATCCCACCAGCCTGTCCCTGGGAGAGGGGCTTGCGGGAATCCTTCGTTACGCGCCGGAAGACACGCAGGCGCCACTGTATTTCGTGCTGCTGAACCTCTGGAGGCAGGCGTTCGGGTCGGGGGAGGCAGCGGTAAGGTCGCTTTCGGTGGTCTGCTCCTTGGGGGTGGTTGCGATCCTGTTCCTGCTGGCTCGGGATCTGTTCGAACGTGGGTGTGCCGGCGGGCGCGACGGCGGGGGGTTTGTCGGCGGGGGAAGCCTGCCGCTGGCCGCAACCCTTGCTGCCGGCATTGCCGCCGCGGCGGAGGGGCAGATCCTGTTCGCCCGGGAGGCTCGGCCGTATGCGATGGCGCTGCTGTTGACATCGATCGCGGCCTGGATGCTGGTGCGGATTGAACAGTGGGGCTTTTCCCGGGTGCGGGCGGTGGTTCTCGGCATCGCCCTGCTGTTGCTGATGTTGACCCATTACACCGGCATTGCCCCGGCGTTGGTGATGTTCGCCTATGCAGGCATCCGCCTGCGCGGCAGCGCCAGGCTCCTGACGCTCGGCACGTTCGTCGCGTCGGCGGTGGTGTTTTCCTTGATCTGGGGATCGACCTTGATCGCGCAACGGGCACAGCAGGTGAATCGACTGGATTTCCTGAGCGACGACCCGGCCGGCCATGTGACCCGCACGCTGGATCGCGCCCTCCGCCAGCCGGTCGTAGCGTTGCTGACGATTGCGGGCGCTTCCAACCGTTCATCGGGCGAGCTTTGGGCGATGCGTCTGGTCGGAGGAGGGATCATCCTGGTGCCGCTTCTGCTGCTGCGCCGGTGGAAGAGCCTGCTGCTGCCGTGGATGCTGATGGTCTCGCCGATTGCGATGACGACCGTGTCCGACCTGCTGCAGACTCGAGCCGGCCTGGAAGTGCCACGGTATTCGATCCTCAGTTCGCTGGGAGTGATTCTGCTGGCAGCGGGGCTTATCGATCGCTTGAGGTGGCGCGGGGCGATCGGGTTGCTGAGCGTGTTGATGATCTTCAGCGTGCACGCTTACGCGCAATTCCAGCGCGGTGATCGGAAACCAGACCTTCGTCCCATGGCTGAGTGGGTGCGGTCTGAGGTTCAACCCGGCGACCCGCTGGTCCTGGCGCGCGGCAGGGACGTCCACTGGCAAAGCGGAGCACTGTATTCTGCGCTCGCCGCCTACGCCGGTGCTTGGCCGGGTCCGATGATCGTTCTGGACTCGCCGGCCGATGAAGCCGCGCTGCAACGGTTGCGATCGAGCCGACGGGTGTGGATGCTCAGCCCGACTCCAGCCCTGCCGGCAACACAGCTCCTGGGAGCCCTTGAAATCGGCAGAACCCTCACCGTGCGGAACATGGGAACCCTGGGAGAGCTGCGGCTTCTGCCACAATCGATCCGCCAATGAATCGTGCTGCCACCCACGAACTGGCTTTGCTTGCGGTGATTCTGCTCGCAGGGGCCTTGCTGCGCTATCACCGCTGCGGCATCGAACCGGTTTCTCTGGACGAAATGTGGCATCTGGCCCTCTCCACAGGCCGAGGCTCACCGCAGATGACACTTCCGCGAAATGAATTGCTGGAGAATCTGCCCTCGATCACCGATCTGGCCGATGCTCTGCCCTGGTGGCGCATCCCCTTGAATTTCGGGGAAGCGACCCATCCGCCGTTGCACGTGCTGCTGTTGCGTGCCTGGCGAGAGCTGTTCGGATCGGGCGATCTGGCAGCGCAGTACAGCTCGGTGGTTGCGTCGCTGGCGGCGGTGGTGCTGCTGTGGCTGGCGGCGAGGGAATCATTCGGACCGGAAGCGGGTCTGTGGTCAGCAGGGATCATGGCAGCGGCTCCAACGCAACTGTACATGTCGCAGGAAATCCGCGCGTACTCGTTGCTGGTGGCACTCAGTGGCTGGCTGCTGTGGGTGACAGCCCGGATCATCCAACGTGGCGTCACCCGAGGGCGGTTGCTGGAGCTGGCGTTGGTGAGCCTGGCTCTGCTGATGACGCATTACTTCGCCGCGCCGGCGGTCGCGGTCGTGGGTATTTACCTGTTTCTGCGGCTGCGGACGGGGCAGAAGCGGCAGGCGGGAGGGCACTGGCGCGTGGCGATCGCGGTCGGCTTGGCCGGCGCGATCTTCGCGGTTGCCTGGATGCCCGCTTTCGCCCGGCAGTGGCAGTTTGTCGTGTCGGCCGGTGAGTCGTTCTTGAAAGAGCCTGCCGAAAACGCGCAAGCCCTTGCCCTGATTCGATTTGCGCTGCTTCCGGTGAGGCTGGTGGCGGAAATGCCGCTTTCCTCGGCCGGCTGGGTGGTGCTGGGAATCGCGTGGTATCTGCTGCCCTTGGTACTGCTGAAGCGGAGTGCGATCGCGTCGTTATGGCTGGCATGGTTGGCGGTGGGGACTGGTCTGCTGTTGGCGCTGGACCTGGCCCGCAGCACGCGGCATCTGGTGTTCATTCGATACGCCATGCTCGCCAGCCCGGCGTTGTACGCCCTGAGCGTCGCTTCATTCTTCTGCCTGGCCCCCTGGATCGGACGCCTTGGCTCTGCTGCGGTGGTAACTTTCGCCCTGCTGATGTTGCCCACCGCCTATACCGCCGATACCCCCGGCTACGATCTGTTCCGGGCCCACCTTGCCGAACAACTGGGTCCGAATGACGTGCTGATCATTTATTCCGGCGCATCCAGTGAACTGCACATGGAGTCGCTGCTGCTGGCCGCAAGTCGCAATCCGGCTCTGTGGCCACGGCCTGTGGTGCTGCTGACCCGCCCTGCCGATGCAGCCCTCTCGGCCAGGCTCTCCGGGCGACGGGCGCTGGTGCTCTCCGGACCTCTGTCGCAGCCGTTGGATACGATCCTGCCGGCGGTGGTGCTGGGACAGACCGATGTGTTTGATCGGGCCGGACGGCACATGGCCACGTTCACCCGAGCCCTGATCGGAGCAGCCGGCTATGACCGCGCCGGCTCCCCGGATTGATCGGTCAGGACGATCCGGAGGCGCGGATCCGCCTCAAAGTGTTTCTCGCTCTGCCGCATGAGCTGTTTGATTCCCGGCAACGGGCGACAGGTGACCAGAAACTGAAAGGCAAACATGGTCGGCCAGATCGCCACCAGCGCCGCGGCGATGTGCCCGAGCATCCGGCCCGGCGAACCCCCGATAACCACTTCAAACGGCACCGGCACACCTTCGATCTTTTCAATCACGTAGCCGCAGTCGCGAAGCATCCGTCGCAGCGAGGAACGCGTAAACAGCCGCTTGTGCGTGATATCCAGAATGCCCCGCTCGGCGTAGCTGAAGCGCCCGAACAGCAGGTTCAGCCGCATCGCCGCGAAGGCAACATTCGGCGTGCTGATAATCACATACGGCGGTCGGCGTACCGCTTCCGTCGCCTGACTGCTGTTGCGCAGGTCCAGCAAGAACTGCTCCGGATCGGCCAGATGCTCAATGACGTCCAGCAGCAGCAGCATGTCGTAGTCGAAGGCATCTACCGGGAGCCGGTGGTGATCAAAGTCGAGCTTGTGGAACTCGTCCATGGTGTCCGGCTCCGGCTCGTGGAAATCCAGACCGGTGACACGCACATTCAGCTTCCGACACTCCCGCGCCACGTGGCCCGGACCGCACCCGATGTCCAGCAGCGTCCGCGGCCGCTTGGCCTTGACGATCCGCAGCGCCATGGTGTGGCTGGAATACAGAGCGCGGGTCTTGTCGCGATAGCGATCCGGAGCCAGGTTGCGATACTTCAGGGTGCAGAGCATCCCGAGCTGGTGCAGCTTGAATTGCAGCGTCGATCGGATCACATCGCGGGCGTACTTGAAGCCCTGCACGTGACACACTTCATCCCCATAGTGGGTGGGAATGGGAAATTCCTCGATCTTCGCCCCCACATGGAAGGCCTGCAGCAGAATCTCGGTGTCGAAGTGAAAGTCGTTGGTGTTGATTTCAAACGGAACCGATCGCAAAAAGCGCGTGGAATAACCCCGATATCCCGTGTGGTATTCGCTCAGCCGTCGGCCGGTCAGGCGGTTCTGGAACGTGGTCAGCAGGCGATTGCCCAGAACCTTGTACCAGGGCATGCCCCCGCGGCGGGCATCCTTCAGGTCCTGCATTCGTGACCCCAGCACGACATCGGCACCCGTGGTGCGAAAGGTTTCGATGAATTTCGGCAGCAGTTCCGGGGCATACTGGCCATCGCCGTGCAGGAGAATGACGAAATCAAACCCGGCATCGATGGCAATTCGATATCCCAGTTTCTGGTTCCCACCGTATCCCTGGTTCACGGGATTGCGCAGAAGCGTGATGTTCTTCACGCCGCGGGCGCGCACCCATTCGCTGGCAACGGAAATGGTTTCATCCCGGGAAGCGTCGTCAATCAGCAGGAAATGAACCGATTCATCGTCCCACAGGTCGGGCGGAACCCGATCCAACACGCGCGTGGCATGGCGTTGCGCCTGATAGGCCACGATGAACACCAGCACTCGCGGTCCGTTTGCCGACATCTTCAGGACAATGCTATTGTATCGGTTCAACGTTGTCCGCGGCCGAACCCAACGCAGCCACAATTCCCGCGCGAGGCGCGCGCCTCGGTTCAACCTGGGGCGCCGGCGAGGTGGCGGCGGTCTCTTTGATCGTCATAAGTGCTTTTCTGGCAAGGATTTACGCAATCGATAGCAACGGCTTGGAGCTGGACGACTTCTGGAACGCCCAACTCTCGACCGGACGGGGAACGGTCCACGAGACCGTGGAAATCAACCTCATTTACCACCCGCCAGCGGCAACGGCACTTTCCGGAGCGCCCCCGTGGTGGCGGATTGCGGCCACTCTGGAAAATGTCACCCATCCCCCGCTGTTTTCAATCGTGCTGCGGTTCTGGCGCTCGATCGCCGGGGAGGGTGACGTGCCCATGCGGGTTCTGGGGGCGTTGCTTTCCTCGGCGGCGATTGTGCCGTTGTACGGAGTGGTCCGGGCGCTGAGCGGCAGGACCGCCGCCCTGTGGGCTGCGGTGCTCTTTGCGATCGCCACGGTACCAGTCATGGTGGCCCAGCAGGTCCGCCCCTACAACCTGTTGATTTTGCTGGAATTGATCGCCCTCTGGATCGCCGTCCACCTGACCCCCGGCAAGGCCGGCTGGTGGCGCCTGACGGCGTTTGCAGGGGTTTGCCTGGCGGCAACGTTGACCCATTACTTTGCCGTCCCCATGCTCGCGGGCGTCTGGATTTTTGCCGCCTTACGTCTGGATCGGGAGGGGAATCGGCGCCTGGCCGTTGCCGTTGGACTTGCCGCGCTCACTTTCCTGATCCTCTGGGGGCCGACGCTGGCTCGACAGGTCTCCACGATGCGGCAGTCGGCGAATATCTGGCTGAAGGATCGTTCTCCGCACCCGGCTCTGGCCACGATCGGTCGATTCACGGAAATCCCCGGCCGGCTGATCATGACCCCCGCACCCTCCCTGCCTTGGGCGTCGCAATTGAGCATCCTCCTGATCCTCACGGCGGGAGTGCTGGCCCGACAGCGACGGGATCTGGTCTGCTACCTGTTACTGTTTCTTGGCACGGCGGGCTTTGTCGCCCTGCTTGACCTGCTTCAGACGACACGGATGCAGTCGCTGCTGCG
>JAVQWE010000040.1:0-11948 GCA_033579175.1 Phycisphaerales bacterium
ATTCTCGGCTGGGCAATGGGAGAGCTGCTGCATCTGCGTCCTGATGCACGTTCCGAGGCGCGGCTGGTGATTGCCGACATCGAGACCCTGAAAGAACAGGCGCGGCTGGGCGAGCTGCCGGCGGAGGTGTCGCGTCAGTCGCTGCAAGCGATCCTGCGGGATTACGCATCAAATCCCTATGTCGCGCTGTATGCCGACAACTCGCTCTCTCCGGAGCAGCGCGATCGCCGGATGCAGGAACTGGATGCCCGCGACAGCCTGAACAACTTCATTGCCAACGTGCTGTTCTTCGGGTTCAGCGGGATGATGATCGCGGTGTGCCTGGGGATGGCCGAACCACTCCTGGAGCGGAATTTCAACCGGGCGGCCGTCAACGGCGTGATCGGCGCGGTGCTGGGGCTGGGGGGAGGTGTGGCAGTGGCTCTGCTGATTCCGCGGATTCACCTGGCCATCCTGGGGGAATTGAGCGAGACGGCTTCGCGACAGCAACAGATTCTGGCGCACGCGGTGGAGTGGGGCATTCTGGGGCTGTTCATCGCGGCGGCGCCGGGGGTGCTGCTGGGAAGCCTCAAGCGGTTGCTGATCGGGCTGGCCGGGGGGGCGATTGGAGGCGTCATCGGGGGTGCCCTGTTTGTGCCGTTGACCGAGCAATTCAACGAGCATGTCGGTCGATTCTGCGGAATCGCAGCGATCGGGCTTCTGGCCGGTGCCGCCAGCGGGCTGATTGAATCCGCCGTCAAGAGCGGCTGGTTGAAGGTCACCGCCGGGCTGATTGCCGGCAAGCAGTTCGTCCTGTACCGAAATCCCACGTATATCGGCGCCCATCCGTCGTGCCATATCTTCCTCTGGAAGGATCCACAGGTGGGGAAGCGTCACGCGGCGATCCACATCCTGCCCGGAGCGATTGAGCTGGAGAATCTGCCACTGGGCGGGGCCACGCTCGTCAACGGGCGTGCTGTGCAACGGGCCCGGTTGCGCGCGGGGGATCGCATTCAGATCGGGCGTACCGTCTTCGAATTCCACGATCGTCGCCAGACCATCTGACGGCCGGTCAGGTGGTGTCTGATGACGCGGCACCGCAGCGCACTTGCATTCGGTCGGGATCTGGGTTTATCTGCTCCGGAGCAGCGTATGCCGCTTCTGATCGTGGAACATGCCGGCAAGCGACGCAGCGTGCCTCTGAACGGCAAGGTGTGGATCGGGCGCAATACGGATTGCCAGATCATCATCAATCACCCGATCGTATCACGGCAACACGCCTGCGTTGAAGCGGTGGGGAATCATCTGGCGCGGGTCATCGACAACAACAGCCGCAACGGAACGCTGATCGCCGGGGAGCGGCTTTCTGCCCCCCGTGAGCTGCGGGACGGGGATATCTTCCAGGTCGGCCCGGCAACGATCGTCTTCCATGCCGAGGAACCGGGGATCGAAGTCGAAGCCCCCAGTGTGGATGCTGACGAAATCACGGGCATCATCTTCCAATGCGAGTGCGGCGCGCGCTTGTGGGCGCCACGCGGGGCATCCGGATCCACCACGAACTGCCGCAGGTGCGGTCGTCGCGTCAAATGCCCCGGGGAGCCACCCCCGCCACCCACACGGCACGAGGTCTGCGGGGTGTGCCAGTGGAAGATCGCTCCTTCCGAGTCATCCACACGGTGCCCGGCGTGCGGAGTGGCCTATCACACCGATTGCTGGAACGACAACAAAGGCTGCGCGGCCTACGGGTGTTCTCAGGTGAACGTGCTGGGGGAGAAGACCGCTCAGGAAACCCAGGTTCACTCGTCGCCGCAGGTGCCCCCGACCCCGACTCCGCTTGAACCACCCGTGGAAAGCCTCCCGTCGGCGATCGAGATTCCCCTGGTGGCCGCAGCCGTCCTGACGAGCCTGCTGGGGGTGATTGCGTTCGGGGTTCCGGCGTTTGTCGTGTCGGTGGTTGCAACGGCATACCTGCTGATCCGAACGGGTCGGCGACGCTACTGGCTGGCGACGGCGGCGGGGATCGGGCTGATCGGGGGTTTGGCCGGATTGCTGGCCAGCCTCTACTGGTGGATGCAAGTGACTCCGGGAGACCTGCTGGGACGATGATTTCGTTTGCCTGCCAACGTTGCGGCAAGAGCTTCAGCGTCCCTGAGGCTTACGCCGGTCGATCCGCCCGATGCAAAAGCTGCGGCAGTGAGCTGAAAATCCCGGCACCGGTGGTGCCCGCCGAGGCGCCGGTGCGCCCGGTCACGCTTTCCCCGCGGCACCGTCGTCTGCTGGCGGATGCCGAGCAGATTCGCAGGCTGTTTGCCGATTGCCCGCACATCCGGATTGTGTCCATGCAGGGGGATCCACCGGATCTGTACGAAGTGGAATACCAGATTTCGAGCCTGGAGCGCGATCCCCGTGGAAAACCGCGCCCACGGAACCTTCATCTGGCACAGATTCAACTGACCCTCGATTATCCGCGCCTGGCTCCGCGATGCACGATGCTCACCCCGATCTTTCATCCCAACATCAACCAGAGCACGATCTGCGTCGGTGACCACTGGACCGCCGGCGAGCGCCTGGCCGACCTGATCGTGCGGATCGGAGAAATGATTGCCTATCAGGCCTACAACATCCGCAGTCCCCTCGACGGTGAAGCGGCCATGTGGGCCGACCTGAACGCCGACAAGCTGCCTCTGGATGCCCGGAATCTCAGGCCGGCAACCATGGAGTGAACATGCCCAACGCGCGATTCGATCGGTGGCACGAAGCAGATGCATCGTGTCCCGCCTGCGGCGCAGTCGGGTTGGAGCATTTCTATCAGGTCGATGAGGTCCCCACGACCAGCAATCTGCTGATGCCCTCCCGCCAACAGGCATTCAACTGGCCGCGCGGTCACCTCCGATTGGCGCGATGTCCGGCGTGCGGATTCATCGCCAACACGGTGTTTGATGATTCCCGACAACAACTGACATCGCGCTACGAAGCCACCCAGGCCTGTTCTGCAACCTTCAATGCCTTTGCGCGGAAGCTGGCCGACGATTGGATCAGTCGATATCAGCTCCGTGGGAAGAGGCTGGTGGAAGTTGGCTGTGGTCAGGGCGAGTTCCTGGCAATGCTGTCGGAGATGGCTGATTCCCCGGCGTGGGGATTTGACCCCATCATCGACCGGTCGAGGGTTCCGGCATCGTCGCGCGTCATGTTCCTGCCGGAAAAGTACGATGCCACACGGTGGGCACACCTGGCGCCGGACTTCGTTGTATGCCGACACACTCTGGAGCACATCCCGAACGTGGCCGGGTTCCTGCGGGAGATCAGGCGCGGGATCGAAGCCAATCGTCAGGCGATTGTGGCGATTGAAGTGCCCGATCAGAGACGGGTGATGAACCAAGGGGCGTTCTGGGATATCTACTACGAGCACTGCTCCTACTTTGACGAGGTGGCGCTGAAATCGGCGTTGATGCAGGCGGGATTTGAGCCGCTGTCGAGCCGTCTTGAATTTGACGGGCAGTATCTGATCGTCGAAAGCCGGGTCGGGACGGCGCGACGGAACGACCCACCCGATGGATCGGCGGTGGACCGGTTTGTCCGGGCATGTGGTGAGAAAATCCGTTTCTGGAAGCAGGAACTCAGCCGCGTCGGTCGACGGACGGTGATCTGGGGTTCGGGCAGTAAGGCCGTCGGATTCCTGACCACTTTGGGAATCAACGACGCGGTCGAAGCGGTTGTGGACATCAATCCGGCCAAGCAGGGCACCTTCCTGCCCGGCTCCGGGCATGAAATCATCGCTCCGGACCGACTGGCCGACATCAAGCCGGATCGGGTGATCGTGATGAATCCGGTGTATGTTGGTGAAATCGAGCGGTCGCTGTCACGGCTGGGGGTGTCGGCAGAGATTCTTGCCCTCAGTTGAGCGACTGGACCGTCTGGTTGAGCGGGACGGAGCCATCCACGCACCCTGCGGCAAAGCGATGGCACCTTGATCCGAGTTGCGCGAGATGCCTGCAGGTGGCATGAGCGCCGTGTTCGAGGTCCGATCCGGATTTGAAAGCGGCGCCGGATGCCGGCCTCAGCGCGCTCACTCCCGCACCCGTCGTGGAGCGCAGCGGCCGATTCGCTGAATCACGGTCTATGGTCTCAGAAGCACTCCCGACAAAGCGATCGGCAGTCGGCCGGAGGCATCCCTCAACGACGGTTTGCTCCTGAGCAACACTGGGGCGTCACGACGGTGACAGCGACGTCCGGGGACAGGGCAAATCGGAGGGAACTGCGTCGGCGGGGGAGGGTCGCAGGTCGGGAGCACGTCCAGCCCTTCCGACGAGCCGGTCCGTTCCTGTTCGTGAAGATTATAGAATTTCTCTACGTGGGGAACTGCAAATCCCGGTCTAAGCTCTCGCAAGGGCAGATCAGTCAAAGGAGATTTCCCCGCCGTTGCAACAGCCAAGCTGCGGCGGGATTCTGCGCCTCGGACGTCTCAAGACCTTACCCCCCGCGATCTGACGCATCCTGAGCCTTCCTGGGAGGCTCGCTGTAACCTCATGTCAACAAACAGTTTGCATTCCATACAAACCAGTTTTTCAGATCGCGCGAAGCGACCCCTTCCGATCGGGTGCCTGAATCTTATGAAAGATTCGACTCTCCACGCGGCCAGTCGGTCGAGCAGGAAAGTGCAGAGAGACCCGGGTTGATCCTGAGCAGTGGATCGCGCAAGCCGCGAACCCGCGCCCGCCGGGCTCGATGGGATCGACCCAACCTGCCCGTTCGCTCGCACCGACCTGCAGGTCTACGGGCTGCGACGACAAAAGGCAGCTTCGATACCCGAATCGTCCGATCTGTCTCCGTTGAGCCAGTCCGTCGCGGCGCAGAACCCGCAGTTCGTGCGGCGGATTGCGTGCTTTCGCAACTCCGTGGGAACAGTCAGTCCCACAGCTCGTCCAGTGTCTTTCGAACACCTTCGAACAGGAGGTCGATTTCTTCCAGGGTGATGATCAGTGGAGGCGACATGGCGATCAGATCGCGGATTCCGCGCACGATGACGCCATGCTTGCGTGCGATCCCCGCCGCTTTGCCTCCCAGGGTGTTGGGGTTTCTGGCCAGTTCCGCTCGGCCCCCGCGCGGGAGCAGCTCAATCGCTCCAATGAGCTGCACGCCGCGCACTTCACCGACGGCGGGATGATCCGCAAGCTCCCGGAGCTTCTGCTGAAAATAAGGTCCGGTTTCATCCCGGGTGCGCTCGATGAGCTGTTCCCGCGCGATGATGTCGAGGTTTGCCAGGGCACAGGCGCATGAGGCCGTATGCCCGCTGTATGTGAAGCCGTGGGCGAGATAACCACCGGCGTTAAGCGTTTCGGTGATTTCTCGACTGACCATGGTGGCGCCCAAGGGCAGATATCCGCTGGTGATGCCCTTGGCCAGCGTCATCAGGTCCGGATCCAGCTCCCAGAGGTTGGAGGCAAACCAGTCGCCCAGTCGTCCGAATCCGCTGATTACCTCGTCGGCCACGAAAAGGATGTCATGTTCACGGCACAACCTGCGGAGTTCGGGCAGATAGCCTTTCGGGGGGGGTATGACCCCGCCGGCTCCTTGCACCGGCTCGGCAAAGAGCGCCGCGATGGTGTCGGCTCCTTCGGCTTGAATAATCCGCCGGGTCTCCTCGATGCACCATTGCCCGTACTGCTCGGGATTCATCCCGTTGTCAGCACCCCACGCGTAGGGCCCGGGCACGTGGATGAACCCGCTCAGCGGCAGATCAAAAGGTGCCAGGCAGGTCGGCAGACCGGTAAGGCTCGTAGAGGCAATTCCCACCCCGTGATAGCTGAACGTGCGGGAGAGGATCTTCGACTTTTTCGGCGACTTCCCCCGGATCTTCCAGTAGGCGCGGATCAGCTTCAACGCCGTCTCATTTGCTTCGGACCCGCTGTTGCAGAAGATCGTGTGTGTCAGGCGTGTCTTGCCGGCGGTGAGCGAGGCCAGCCGATCGGCCAGCTCGATCGCCGGCTCGGTCGTCGTATTGAAAAACGAGCAGTAGTAGGGCAGTCGGGTCATCTGCTCGCGGACTCTTTCGACGATTTCCGCCCGTCCATAGCCGACGTTGACACACCACAGCCCGGCCAGACCATCCAGAAGCCGCCGACCGTCCTGATCAATCAGAAAACACCCCTCCCCGCGCAGGATGATGTGGGTCCCGGTCTTGTGCATGTCGGGGTGATTCGTGAACGGGTGGAGATGGTGCTCCCGGTCTTTCTGCTGAAGCTCGGCGATGGTCATGCCCGGATGGTACCGAACCTGCGCGGAGTCTCGAAGCGTCCCGGGCAGGAGAGATTCCCAAGGCGCTGCCATTTTGACAGGCAAGTCCTTCGGTCCATCGAGCCCGAGGATGCTCGTAAATTGTTGAGAACTATGAATTTACGGCCGCTGCGCTCCCACCGGTGCAGGTGGCACGAAGTTTGCAGTAATGGTTTCCTGCGAAGCCGCGCAGACTCCCGTCCGCGGCGGATGGGCCCGGCGTGCTTCGGCCTCCTCTGCACATCCGGCCCGTCTGTCCTGTGACGTCCAAGCTGGCACTGCGCGGTTCTCGCTTGTCTGCGACTTCTCGACGAAAGGAGGTTCCAATCATGATGGTCAGTCGAATCCTCAATGAGTTCGAACCGCTGTTTCGAATTCAGGAGCAGATGAGCCGGGTGTTCGATACGGTGTTCAACTCCGACTTGGACGGACGCCGTTTCGCCGCAGATTATCCGGCCCTCAACGTCTGGGAAGATCCCGACGGGCAGACTGCGTATGTTGAGGCCGAGCTGCCCGGGATGTCGATTGATCAGATCGAGGTTTCCGTGCTCGGCAACGAACTGACGATCTCCGGCGAGCGTCGGATCGGATCGCAGAATGAACCCCAGCAGAGATTCGAGTGGCTGCGACGCGAGCGCGGGCAGGGGCGATTCTCCCGCACGATCACCCTTCCGTGGGAGATCGACCAGGACCATGTCCAGGCCCGGCTGCGGGATGGTGTGCTGTCCATCACGCTCCCCAAGAGCGAGTCGGCCCGCCCGAAGAAAGTCAAGCTGCTGACGGCCTGACGACTGGGGCTCCGTTGCACTGAACTCCTGGAAACCGGCTGACAAGGAAAGGAGACTTCCATGGCCAGCAAAACTACAACCGAACAGAACACAACGGCAATTGAACGTTCACAAACCGCGATGGCACCGGCGAGTGCGTCTGGCGGGAACATCGGTTCCACGACCTGGTTCACGCCGCTTGCCGACGTGGCGGAGACGGCTGAGGCGTTCCTGTTCCAACTGGACATTCCCGGAGCGCAGCCTCAGAACGTAGACGTGAGCTTCGATCGCGGTCAGTTGCTGGTACAGGCACGCGTGGCTCAGCGCCAGCCCGAAAACGCCCGCTTCGTCTGGAACGAGTACGGCGTGGGGAATTACTTCAGGTCATTCACCCTGGAGACTCCCGTCGACGCCGACGGGATCCGGGCCGAGCTGCGTGACGGCGTGCTGTCGATCTACGTCCCCAAGGCCGAATCCGCTCGCACCCGGCGCATCCGGGTCCAGGGGGGATGACTCAGCCTCCCGCGCGCCGGTGATCGCGCGGACCGGACCGCGAGTCATCTGCCGTCATGATCCTCGAGGTTCGAAGCCGACCGGGGCGACGGTCCCGCCGTCGTCCCGGTCATTTGCCGGGTGGGCACTTGCCCGGAACCCCCGACGCAATTCACCCCCGATCGTACCCGCGCCCGCGGTGCCGACGCAGACACTTGGTGCCACGGCGGCTACATGCTTGGTCCCTTCGATTCACCCTGCGGCGGGGTTCGAAGGATCTTGTGCATCGCTCGACCCTTGGCTAATTCGTCTACCAGCTTATCCAGATATCTCACCTGACGCGTCAGCGGATTCCTGATCTCCTCAATTCGCCAGCCGCAAATCACGCCTGTGATGAGATGTGCGTTCGGGTTCAACCGGGCGCCCCCGAAAAACTGCTCAAAGGTGACTTTCCGGGCAATCAGCTCCTTCAGTTCCTCAGAAGAGTAGCCGGTCAGCCACGAGATGACCTCATGAAGCTCCTGGGTGGACCGGCCTTTCTTCTGAACCTTCGCCACGTAGTGCGGATAGACTGCCGCGAAGGTCATCTTCGCAATCCGTTCGTCTTGCGGGGTTGTATCGCTCATGGCTGTCTCGTTCTGATTTTGTGCCGCTTCAGTCCCTTGCGGACCGGTGCCTTTTTCCGTGCAGGCTCCGGCGGCGCCACTGGGGACGACCGATCCAACGGGGTTCAAGAGACGAAGACGTCGACCAGTTCATCCCGCGCGTCGGTGCGGATCGCCACGCGGAATCCCGCCCGCAGGGCCGCGCAACCCCAGCCACCCTCTCGCGAAAGCGTGATGACTCCCACCTGATCATCCGGGCGCAGGTCATAGCTGGTTTTAATGCGCTCGATGACGGCAGCGGCGGCGGAGGCGGGGGAGGCGCCGTGTCTCATCTGCTCCACAGCCAGAAAACTGCCGCACACCCCCATCACCAGCTCCCCATGACCGGTGCAGACAGCCGCGCCGGCGGTGGGGTCCACATACAGCCCGTGCCCGACGATCGGAGAATCGCCAACGCGCCCGGGCATCTTGAACGCCAGCCCGCTGGTTGTGCAGGCGCCGGCAAGGTGTCCTGCGCAATCCCTCGCCAGCACGCCAATCGTGTCGTGGGTCACCTGCTCATCGGGCCAGTGCTTGCGCTCCTCGATATTGGCGATGGGAGTGGCCGAGCGTTGGGACTGCTTCCAGCGTTCCCAGGCTTCGCGGGCGGCGTCGGTGAGCAAATCCTGTTCCGGGAACCCGCACGCCCGGGCGAATTCATCGGCATCCGGGCCGACGATCAGCACATGCGGCGTCAGTTCCATGACCCGACGGGCCACGCTGATCGGGTGCATCTGACGCCTCAGACCCGCCACGGCGCCGCGCCGTGCCGGTGAGAGCATGATGGATGCATCCACACTGACACGCCCGGAAGCGTCCGGGTAGCCGCCGAAGCCGACGGTGTGGTTTTCGGGATCGGCCTCGGCTTCTCTGGCGGCGGCCTCGACGGCGTCGAGGGCAGCTCCGCCCCTGGCGAGGATCGGCCAGGCTGCGGCGTTGGCGCGCTTTCCGAAAGACCAGGTGGACAGGATGAGCGGTTGACGCATTCCGCGATTGTCACGAGCCCTCCGCATCCGTGCAAATCCGCCGGCTGCTGCGCCAATCGGGCTCCCGACGTGGTCCGGGCGGTGGTGAGGTGCGCTTGAAGTGCTTGCCATGCGGCTGAAGCAGTCGGCCGATCCATCCCGTCTGATGCGCGGTCATCCGGTTCAAACACGCCGGGCGTCGGCGTCCCAGCCATATTCCGGCGGCGGCAACCAGCAGGCCGGTCGGCTCGGGCACGACGGGAATCACCGTCCCCGGAGCAAAGGTATCCCGCACGAACAGGGTTGCTTCTTCAAGTTTCTCCTCGTTCAGCCCGTAATTGAACAGGAAGTAGACGTCGGCCGACGGGACGATGCCGGGCATGGTCGTTCCAACGGCAGCGGCGAAAAGGTAGATACCGGCCGCTGCCGAGACGGTGATTTCGGTGTCGAGGTGATCATCGAACTCGCCGTTCATGTCCACCGGCCCCAGCAGCACACTGTTCGCCGGGATGGCTGAGCCGCTGACCGTAGCCGAACTCGTGCCGAAGGCGTAGGTAAGCTGAGTCCCCGCGGCTGCCGGAGTAAACGCCGGTGAGCCTGCGCCGTTCCAGACCTGCAAGACGGATTTGGCGTTTACGCTGATCTGCGAGCCGGGGGCAAAACCGCTGCCGCCGGGGGTCAAGGTGGGGGGCAGGGGGTGGAAGCCCGGGTCGGCCAGCTCGTTGGGGGGTAAGGTGGGGTCCTCCCCGAAGCTGTAGGGGAACACCCGCACGTTTTCGACCTCAAACTCCTCGATATCGAAGAACGCGTTCGTACGGATCTGCCCCGCGATGATCTTGGGCGAGACGTCATAATCCGCCGCAGCAGACAACGCAAATCCAGCAGATACAATCAAACCGGAAAGCACATGCCACAGACGCATCAATCACCTCCGTAAGAACCTGAGGATCAGCAGGGGCGTCGCCACATCACGACGCCGAACAAGGCCACAAAGGGTAGAAATGACGGCTCCGGAACCTGCACTGTGACGTGTCGGGCAAACCCTCCCGTGCCCGGGCGGTTGAAGTTGGTCGCCAGCAGGGAGAAATCCGTCACATCCACCCCATAGTCACGGTTGAAATCACCGTCGTACCAGAACAGCTCACCGGAGCGGTTGAAGTTCGCCGCGAGGATGGCGAAATCCCCCAGATCGATAAAGCCACTGAAATCGGCGTCACCGGCAGGCGGGTTGGCGACGTATTGAAGTGCCGATTCGAAGTGAGGCGGGGTCACTCCGTTACGAAACAGCAGAAACAGGGGGTCACTTGGCGCAGGACCGCCGCTGTTGGTCAGGCGTATGCTGGTGAGGTAGACGCCGGTGGCGGGTTGAGGGGACGTTCCGACGCGCAGAAAAGTGTTGAGATGCCGATGGAAGGACCCGTTGGGCCCGACGGTGGCGAACGCGAAGCCCGGTTGCGCGCCGGTTTCCCCGCCGATGGTGATGGTGGAGGCGCCGAAGTTCATCACGAGCGATTCACCGGAGGGAATCGCCCCGAAACCGACACTTCCCGATCCGTTCCAGAACGACAAACTGCGCGTGACGTTGAAGGCAAGCGTGCTCCCCGGCGCAAGGCCGGAAGAACTGGAGGCGTTGAAGCCCGGCTCCTGAATGAAATAGGGATCGCCGGGAATGCCCTGGAAGCTCCAGCCGAAGGTCCGCACGTCCGGCACGATCTGGAGGGTCTGATCATTGAAGGCATCGACGACAAGTTTGCCACCGGCCACGCGGGGTCGCGCGTCGGCGTTCTGGACGTAGGGATTCACTGCATGCAAGTAGCTTGCATTTGCCAGCAGAATGACAGCACAAAGCACACGCACGGCACACTCCAATTCCGGGATCATCTGGCCAGAGACGGGTCAAAACGGTTGAACGTTGTCAGATCGCGAAAGACTTCGCGGAAGCGCAACGACTCGGCATGACCATCGAGAAAGCCATAGTTCGCGATCGAATCCCACGCCGCCCGCGGGCCACCGTGCGCGTGAATCTCCAACTGTCGGGCGGCGCTGACTGGGGGGTTGGAGCCGGTCCAGCCGTAGGTGTGCGGATGGTCGCTTCCGGCGTAGGGGCCGGTGTAAGCCATCTCAAGAAACTGGATCGTCACGGAGGGGCGCTTGATTTTCGTGATTTTCGGATACCACCCTCCCGGCGGGGGGGGATTGGCCTGTCCGGGACCCCAGGGGCACTCGTAGATGTCCAGGAAGTCATTGATGCCGTAACTGGTGCGTCGATAGATGGGTGGATTGCTCTGCGGCACCGGCACTTCACCGGGCCAGTGGGGGCTGACATCACTGGGGCAGCGGACGGTGATGGCCGGGTGAGAACGAGTTTCCTGCACGTTGGCCGAGCCGCTGTAATAACGCTGCAGCGTTTCAATCCAGGGCGATCGACCTTCCATGTCAACCCCGTCGTGTGAAAGCCCGGCTTGCACGAGGTAGCCGTTGTGATCGTGAGCGTACTGGAGCTGGGCCAGTTGCATGTTCCGAAGGTTGTTCAGGCAGAACGTACGGTTGGCCTCGCGGCGGGCCTTGCCGAGGATGGGGAGCAGGACGGCAAGCAGCACAGCGACGATGCCGATCGACACCAGCAGCTCGACCAGCGTGAAGCCGGTGCACTTTCTGCGACAGAATCCGAGACTCTGAGGCCAGCAGCTCATGACATCCGATAGTATATGCTACCAGACATCAAATGCAAGTCACTTGCATATCCGCCGCACTTCACGTAAAACCTGCTGGAATTCGATTGTTTCGGGGTTCTTTGCAGCTAAACTTCAGGTACATGCGAAATGCAC
>JAVQWE010000041.1:0-11704 GCA_033579175.1 Phycisphaerales bacterium
TCGCCCGTCACCGATGAAGAACGGCTGCCGGAGCTGTGGCGAGAGCGAGAGGTAGTCGCGCGCCGCAGCGGTGCTGAAATCAAGCCTTGGGGGATAGGGGTCGCTGGCGGAAGGGGTGGCATCGCTCAGGAACACGGCCACAACACTGTTGATCGGAGCCCGCAGGTCGGCAATGCCGTTTTCATTTCCACGGAGATTGGTGACGATCCAGCCGGTGTTTCCATCGCCATCGTAGAACGTGGATGAGTTGAAGTTGTTGGCGCCCCCGTTGATGCCGTCAAAGGTGATGGTGCTGCCGGGAACCACGGGAATGTTTCCCGCACGGATTGGGGAGCCTTTCTTCCCGGAATAATCCCCCCAGTTTGCCCAGTTTCCCCCGCTTGATCCGCTGGACGTGCTCGAGCCTGAACCCCGGTTGCCTCGGTTGCGGGAGACGCCCGAACCATCATCGATGAACTCGCTGCCGGCGTAATCGGGGTTCTGGTGCGGGTTGTTCGGGTTGGCGATCGTGCCGGGCGGGGCGCCGGCCAGCCAGGGATTGCTGGTGGCGGGAATGTAATACCGGAAGGTTCCGTTGGTCCCGGACAGCGCCCCGAAGCCCGTAAGGTCCATCACGGCAATGCTGCTGGCGGTGATGCTGGCACTGGGTCGGCCGATCAGCGCCGCGAAGGTAAGCGGGATCGGATTCCCGCGCGATTCGGTGCGATGCAGCGTCACGCGGACCGCATTGGCCGAGTGAAAGTTGGTTGTGGGAACGAACTGGCGCGTGGTCGTGTTCCAGATGCCAAACTCGACATCACGGTTCACGTCGATCGGCGCTGTGACGCCATCGACCTTGTTCTGCTCTACCACCGCCCGGGCATTGGCGCGCGCGGCATTCCCGGCGGAGAGGTCTTCATGAAGTCCGACGACGGCATACCGCGCCGCGGCATCGGCGACCGTCTGCAATTGCGCCTGGGCCACCTGCACCCGACCCCAGTCCACCGCCAGAGAAATGATGGCGATCACCGCAAGCAGGATCAGGCTGGTATACAGAAGGCTGACCCCCCTGCGGCAGCTTCGGCGCAGTTCGATCGTTGCGGGTTCTGCTTCCATAAGGGGCTTATCGAAATCGCCGTGTCATCAATCCAGCCAAGGCAACTCCCTCCGGAGGTTCGATAACGCCAATCCGGCGGAATCTGGAGCCGTTGGGTCGGTAATAACGGATCGTGCGTCTGGCGAAGTCCGGATAATCAGGCTGCGGCGCGGACGAATTGCCGATACAGCTCGGCATAACGCCCCCCGGCCGCCAGCAGCTCCCCGTGAGTGCCCTTTTCAATGATCCGGCCCTGCTCCAGCACGAGGATGCAATCGGCTCGCAGGATCGTGCTGAGCCGGTGCGCGACGATAAAGGTCGTGCGCCCGGCCAGGAGCCGCTCAAGCGACGACTGCAGAAGCTGTTCCGTGGCGGTATCGACGGCACTGGTCGCCTCGTCCAGCATGAAAATCCGTGGATCGGCCAGAAACGCACGAGTGAAGCAGATCAGCTGCCTCTGGCCGAGGCTCATATTGGCGCCGCGTTCTCCCACTTCGGTCTGGAACCCGTTCTTGAGGGACATGATCGCATCGTAGGTACCGATGCGCCGTGCGGCCTCGTACACCTGCTCATCGGTGGCCTCCGGTCGGGCGTAGCGGATGTTTTCCATCACGGTCCCCGTGAACAGGAAGTTCACCTGCAGCACCAGCCCCATCTGACGATGCAGCGATTCGCCCGTGACGTATCGGATATCAATGCCATCAACGAGCACCCGCCCTTTCTGCGGCTGATAGAACCGGGCAATCAGAGAAATGATGGAAGACTTGCCGCTGCCGGTGTGCCCGACCAGAGCGAAGGTCTGCCCCGGCTGCGCTTCGAAGTTGATATCGTGGAGCACGGGGCGGTCCGGGTGGTAGCCGAAGGTCACGTTCTCGAACTTCACGTGTCCCACGATCCGGGGCATTTCACGCGCCCCGGGAAGGTCATACACATCCGGGCGGGTATCCAGCAGGTTGTAGACCCGCTCGGCGCCGGCCATCGCCATCATCAGTTGGGTGATGAAATTCCCCAGCGTCACGATCGGCGCCATGAACCAGTCCCAGTACCAGAATGCCGCCACCACCGCGCCTACGCTCCGGCCGGGTCCGAGCTGGTCGGTGGCGATCAGGTAGCCCCCGTACAGCAGGACGATCGCCCGACCGATATTGCGGATCAGCTCCAGAATCGGCTGGTAGATTCCGACCATCCGCGAGACCTGAACGTTGTTGGCAGTGTTCTGCTGCTGCAGGTTGTTGAAGATCACCAGATTGGGGTTCTGTCTGTCGAAGGCCGTCACCACACGCATTCCCGTGATGTTCTCGGCGAGGTTGGTGGAAACCCGTGTCCACCCCTCGCGCGCAATCTGCTGCTGCCTTCCCAGCTTCCGCAGGTAAATCCGCGTGATGACAAACAGGGGAACCCCCAGCCAGGCCACCGACAGAAACAACCGCCAGTCGGTCCAGGCCAGAAAGGCGGCCGTGACCAGCATGATCATGCCGTTGGCGATGATCTGCCACAGACCCCAGACATTCACTTCGCGCAGGCTGTTGATGTCGCTGGTCATGCGGCTGATGATCCGACCAAGCTTGGTGCGGTCGTAGTAGCTCATGGAAAGTGTCTGCAGGTGCGTGAACATCCTGCGACGAAGGTCGAACTGCACGCTTTCGCCCGCGCGGGTCATGAAGATGATGCACCAGCGCTGCAGCAGCACCGACAGCAGAAACGCCAGCCCCCACAAACCGATAATCAGGCACAGCCGCGCAATCGCCTGATTGGCGCTGATGGGCAGCGCGCCGCGGATGTACAGCGAACACAGGTCAATCATGCGCCCGATGAACGTGGGGGTGAGCATGTCCAGCAGAACGTGGACCAGGCCCACCGCGATGGCCGTTGCGTACAACCTCCGGTAGGGACGCAGCTCACCGAGCAGCCGCCGGACCAGGGAAAAATCGATCGGCTTGTAACGGGCGTCGTCGTCGGTTTCGAGGGTGGTGGCCGGCAGTTTCCGCCGGCGCGTGAAGACAGGTAAAAATCCCAGAAGCATCCCGACATTCCTCTATAGCGAATTTGCGGGGGATTGCGAGTGCCGAAACCGGGCACGATCCCGGCTGCGGGGGATCCGCCCGCTCTGAAGCGGCCGGGCAGGGCATCCCCAAGGCCCTGGGGGCGTTCTTATCGGAACCTAACCCCCGCCGGCGGATCGTGTCTATTGAGGCGTTCTACGGTCGGTTGGACCAGGAGCAGGAACATGAAAACGTTCTCTCGTATTCGGAATCTGATGCTGTGCACCGCCGCCGCTGCCGTGCTCTGCCCGACGGCGGCCTTTGCCGGGGGTCGTTGGGATTCCGATCGGCATCGCCAACGGGAGCTGGACCTCCGGGTCGAAGTGGATTTCGGGCGAGACCGCTTCCCGCGTTGTGAAGAGCGTGAGGAGCGGGTGTGGGTTGAGCCGGTCTACCGAACCGTCAGAGACCGTGTCTGGGTGGAACCGGTCTACCGCGAAGTGTGTGATCGGGTCTGGCACGAGCCGATCTACGAAACCCGGCTTGAACGAGTGTGGGTCGAGCCGGTTTACGAGTGGCGCGATGTCATCCGCATCGACTTTTGCGGCAACCGCTTCCGCGCCCGCGAGCGGGTGTGCGTCGAGCCCGGCCGATGGGAATACCGCGAGGTTCGCGTGTGTGTCCGGGAGGGATACTGGGAAGATGTCCGCCGACGCGAACTGGTCAGTCCCGGCTACTGGAAGACGATCGAGCGCCGCGAGTGCATCAGCGAAGGGTACTGGACAACCCGTCCGGTTCGCAGCCGCGGCCAGTTGGTCGCCTGGTATGACCGTGGCGAGCGCTACCGCGACTGATCTGCAGATTCGTTTGACTCCGTTCGAACGGGGTTGGAACCCTGCCGCCCGGGCCATCAGAGCCGGCAGCGGGGTTTCCAACCCCGACGCGTTCTTGCCGGCGGCGTGCATTTGCGGGGGTGCCTGCGTAAAATCAGCCTTGTGGACATTCTGCTCCTGACCCTCGGCTCGCACGGGGACGTGCATCCGTTCGTCGGGCTGGCACTGGAGCTGCGCCGCCGGGGGCATCGCCCGCTGGTGGCCACCAACGGGCACTTCGAGAAGCTCTGTCGGGGGGTAGGGCTGGAGTTTGCCTCGATCGGAACCGAGCAGCAATATCGTAACCTCGTGGATAACAAGGACTTGTGGTCACCATCGAAGGCCTTCAAAGTGGTCTTCGGCGCCGTGGGGGAATCGCTTCGCGCGGCGTATGAGGTGGTCGCCCGCTTCGTGCAGGAACGCAACGCACCCTTGGTGGTCGCCTCGAGCCTCGGTCTGGCGGCGCGGGTGGCTCGGGACAAGTTCGAGTTCCCGATGGTTACGGTGCACATTCAACCGGCGGTCATCCGCAGCCTTGTAGACCCCCCGAAAATCCCCGGCTTGATCATGCCCCGCTGGCTGCCCATGTGGTTGAAGCGGGGGATCATGGATGGGGGAGACAAGTATGTGCTGGACCCGATCGTCGGTCCCCCGGTCAATTCGCTGCGGAAAGAGCTGGGCCTGCCCCCTGTGAAGCGGATCTTGAAAGACTGGTGGCAGTCGCCAGACAGGGTGATCGGACTGTTTCCCGAGTGGTTCGGGCCGCCGGCAAGCGACTGGCCGCCGCAAATCCGTCTGGCGGACTTTCCGCTCTGGGATGAGCCGGGCGCCCCCGGCATCAATGCCGAGCTGGAAGATTTCCTTTCCTCGGGAGAGAAACCGATCGCCTTCACCCCGGGCAGCGCGATGGTGCACGGGCATGAGTTTTTCGCGTCGGCGGTGGAGGCCTGTGAGCGCATCGGCCGCCGGGGACTTCTGCTGACCCGTTTTGCCGAACAGCTCCCTGCGCGCCTGCCGGATTGTGTGAAGCACATCACCTACGCCCCGTTTGCCGAGCTGCTTCCCCGGTGTCTGGCTGTGGTTCATCACGGGGGAATTGGAAGCTGCGGACAGGGATTGCGCGCAGGGATTCCGCAACTGCTGCAGCCCATGGCCCACGATCAGTTTGACAATGCCCGGCGCCTGGAACGGCTTGGCGTGGGATTGTGGCTGCCCGTGCGGCAGTTCACCGGGAAAAACGTCGCCCGGGCGCTGTCCACGCTGCTCGACGACGCCACCTACCGCCAGCGCGCTCAGGACATCGCCCGACGGTTCCTCGGGCGAAGCGGACTTGAGATTGCCGCCGACCTCATTGAGGAATTGGCCCCGCGGCCCAGCCCCCCGCCGGTCATGGCCACGGTGGTCGGATAACATTCGTGGCGGTGATGCTGGCATCGTGGATGTCACGGCAGGTTGGCTGTCGAGGTCGCCAGCACCCCACGGCTTGCATTTGCAGCAACCGGGACGAACATTCCGATATGGGTTGTGCGATCGGGCATCATTCCTTCCTTTCCTAAGGAGCACCGCAATGTCGGAAAACCCGCCCCCAGCAGACTCGAACCCCACCGGCCTGACCTCCACCATCAGCTACGCCGGACCTGCGCCCAACAAGGATGAGATCAACCTGACCCTGCTCATGTACATCCTGACGATCTTCACGGGCTTCATCGCCCCGCTGATCATCTGGCTGATCAAGAAGGATCAGAGTCAGTTCATCAACGATCAGGGCAAGGAAGTGCTCAACTGGTGCATCACGTTCATCCTGGCCTACATCGTGTGCGTCCTGCTGATGTTCGTGGTGATTGGCATCTTCCTGATCCCCGTGCTGCTGATCCTGCACGTGGTCTTCACGATCATGGGAGCCGTCAAGGCAAGTAAGGGCATCGCGTATCGTTATCCGTTCGCGATCCGGCTGCTGAAGTAGCCGGCTTCCCGGAGCAGGACGCCGGGCCGCCATCGCCCCGAACCACTGGGCTTCGGGCGTGGACGCAGCCTGCCCGGGCAGCCGGTGCAGGCCTGCGGCAGGCGCGTCGTTTGGCCGAAAGGGTGCAGACGGTGAACCGCGCCTTGCCAACTCGCCGGGGATCATCGATGAATGTCCTCCTCATGCCGGTTCGTTCGTGGCTGCTGCTTCTGCCGATGCTGCTCCTTGGCTGCCGCGCCGGGGGCGGGGCGGACTTTTCCGGCGACCCAGCCACCGAGATTGCCGCCAATCCCCGGTTGCTGGCGGACTACAGCGTACCCATCGAGTCGATGACGCTGCGCGGGGTGCGGCTGGGCGACCCTCCCAGCGCCATTCATCCCAACCGCATCCACTATGAAGGATCGGATGGCTGGATCATTACCCGGGATCATTGTCGGTATCGTGTGGTTGATGGTCGCATCATCACCCTCGGCGTGTGGGATCAGGCCTTGCTCTCGCAACTGGGGGTGCAAGAGGAGGCCGACATCGAGCGGGTTTTCGGCAAGGCTGAGAAAATCAGCAAAGTTGACACCCTTTCCACGAAAATGACGATCTACCGCTTTGCCGGCGATCAGCGCCGCGCAAGCTGGGACCGAATCCTCGGAAGACTCTCCACCGTGAACATCGGAAGCGTGGCCCTGACGACCCAGCCGGAGTAGCCGGCTCGGCCCTCTCCCCGCCCGGATCGCGCGGAGGGTGGTCTGCCGCCCCGGGACCGCCCGTTTCGCCGGATCGTCCAGCCATCAGCCCGACCCCCGCGAAAACCACCCCTAGCCCGGCGTGCGCCCCCGCCGACCACCAGACGTCCCCGGGCAGCGAGTAGGGAACATCCTGCCCCAGCACCGCCACCCGGTACACGATCGGTTGTTCGAGCCAGATGCCCAGCTGGGGGATCTGCCCATTGATCGCCAGCAACGGGTGAAACCTGCTCAGCACTCCCGCGACGGGCGGATCCACCCAACCTGCCGGCCAGACCGGTGCAGTCAGCCACCCCAGCAACGCCAGCACCGTCACCGCCGCCGTCAGCTCCCCCGGAATCCCGGCCTCACGGAGCATCAGGATCAGCCCCAACCCGCAGATTGCAAAGGCATACAACACCACCGAGCAGTGGAACCACTGCCCGATCGTCACCTCGCTCCAGCCGGCCGACAGCAGCCACAACACCATCACGCAGTCGGCCACCACGCCCCCCGCGATCACCCGGCCAACCCACCCGCGCTCCGTCGCCGACAACGGGGGCAACAGCAGCGCGACGATCGCCAGCCCGCCCAGCCACAAACCCAGTGTGTCTTTTGCCACCAGCCATAAGGCAGCCGACCCGATCACGCCGAGGAAAAGCCCCGGCAAAGCGGCGGTCCAGATGCTGCGAGGTTGTGCCGACCGGGAGTTCATGGCCCCGGCGGCTCCTGAGATGGGGCAGGTCCGAGCGGCTCCGGGCGTGGAGTGGTCATGTCCTGATATCTCTTTTCCAGCTCGTCGATCAGGCGCTGGATTCGATCGGCCTCGTCGATCAGGCGCTGCTGCTCACGGCGCAGCTCGCGAATCACGTCGTATTGTGCCTGCGCCGCCTGTCGCAACGCAGCGTCATGGGGCGCCACACGCTCGGCCCACAATCGTTCCAGCCGCTCAAGCTTCTGGGGATCGCTTCGAAGCGTGGCAGGTCTGGTCTGCACCTCGGAACCCGATGGCAACGGTGCCCCCTGGGCCGCAGCATCCCCGGAGCCGATCGGCTCGAGGATCATCGTCACTTTTGCCCCCATCTCCGGCGCCACATCCTCGTTCACCTGCCATTCCAGCGTGTCGTTGGCGTTGCTGGCCAGACGGGGTACGTCAATGGGGGAAAGATCAAAGTTGACGATGCTCACCAGATATCCCGTGACATCGGCGGCGTAACGCCCGTCCTCCAGCATTCGACTTCCGGTGAAGACAAACGGGCGGTCGGGCATCACCTGACCATGCCGGATGGATTTCATCAGTCGATGGGCCGGCACGATCACACGTTCACCGGCTTTCTCGAACTCGACGCTGATGCGCAGCGGTGGACCGTCGGGCGCAAGCCACTTCTGCGCCGCCTCGCTGAATCGCACCGGCTGGCCGGGTTCCAGACCCAGCATCAGCAGCGCCAGATGGACATCCGAAGGCCTGGCCGGCGTCCGCAACACCGCCTCGTGTTCCGGGCCCCCGATTGCCACGCAGAAAAACTCCAGCGGGGCATCCACGCGGATGGCCTGACAATCCACCCGCACCTGCTTGCGGGTCATATCCACTTCAATGAACGGCAGCTTCGCCGGGCGCGTGGCAGCTTGGCCGGCGGCGAGATTCGATGTCAGCAGCCACATCATCAGAAGCCAGTCTCGCAGAACCTTCATCGCACACCTCAGCAGGGATTTCACATCGCTCGTGCGTTGCTGTCCAATCGCGGTAAGCTCAACACGCTCAACCCGGAACCCGGAGCCACCATGCCCGACATGCTCGTGCCACTGTACAAGCTTCCCGCAGACCAGCCGCTGCTCGACACCGCCCGGCGTGCGGGAATCGTCATCCGCCGCGCCAATCCCTGGGAGCTGCAGGCCACCCGCACCTTCATCCAGAAGCACTTTTCCATCGGCTGGGCCGACGAAACCTCGGTCGGATTTGCCAACAAGCCCGTCAGCGTGTTCCTGGCGATCGCGAGCGGCGCGATCGTGGGTTTCGCCGCATATGAATGCACCCGACGGGGGTTCTTCGGTCCCACCGGAGTGGCCCGCAGATTCCGCGGCAGAGGCATCGGCAGGGCGTTGCTGCTGGCGGGGTTGCACGGGTTGCGCGAGATGGGGTACGCCTATGCCGTCATCGGGGGAGCAGGCCCGACGGAGTTCTACCGTCAGGCTTGTGCGGCGATGGAGATCCCAGACTCCTCCCCGGGAATCTATGCCGAACCGTTGCAGCCTCTGAAAACAGGCAAAAAACCGCGTTCCCGGCGACGCTGATTTCAAATCCGCCGGAAACCATGAAGGTCGACGATGAATCGGATATGATTCGCCGATTTACGGTGCCCCCGCGGAGGATCCAGACCCATGTCCCCGGAAGAACGCGCCAAGCTTTTGGCCGATGTCGAAGCCTATTGCAAGGAACTGCGACCGATCGAGGAAGTCTGCTACCTCGAACACAAATTCAACCCTGCCATCGTTGATCTGGCGAAGAAATACAACCTGATGGGCATTCCTGTGCCGACGAAGTACGGCGGGCGGGGGGCTGATTCGCTCACCTACGCCCGCTGCCTTGCCCGGATCAACCGGGAAGGCACCGGTCCACGGACATTCTTCAGCGGGCAGACCTCCATCGGGCAATATCCCATCCTCCGGTACGGCAACGAGCAGCAGAAGCAGAAGTATCTTCCTCGAAGCTGCCGTGGCGAGTGCATCCTTGCCTTCGGTTTGACCGAGCCGGACGCCGGCTCCAACCCCCTGGAAGGAACCACCACCTACCGCCGCGAAGGCAACAAGCTCGTTCTCAACGGGGTGAAATACCTGATCTCCAACGGCACGATCGCCAACGCCGTCGTGCTCTTTGCCTTTAACGAAGCCGCCAGCGGCGCCGAGCGCCGGATGAGCGCGATCATCGTCGATACCGAGGGCGCCACATTCGAGAAGGAACAGCTCCACGCCAAACCCGGCATGTTCACCAGCGACACCGGCATGTTTCAGATGAACAACCATGTCGTGCCCGCCGAGAACCTGCTGGGCGAAGAAGGCAACGGGTTTCGCATTGCCATGGGCACGCTGATCAGCGGGCGCCTCTCCGTCGCCGCTGGCTGCCTCGGGGTGATTGAAGACTGCCTTGAGGAGGTCCTCCGCTACTCGCGCGAGCGTCATCAGCATGGCAAGCCCATCGGTCGGCATCAGCTCGTGCAGGAACACATCGCCATGATCGAAATGGCCCGGGCCACGTCCGATGCCCTCATCGAACGCGCTGCGATGGCCAAACAGGCCAGCGACGAAGACCCGTCCAACCCCCAGAAGCTGAAGGAAGCGGACCTGCGCGTGGCCCAGGCCAAGTTCCACGCCTCCAACGCTGCCTGGCAGGCCACCGACCACGCCGTGCAGGTCTTCGGCGGACGGGGCTGGAGCGAGCTGTACCGCCCGTTCCGGCACCTGCAGGATTGCAGAGTCTGTCGCATTTACGAAGGCACCGACGAGATCATGAAGCTCAAGATCGCGGCCGCCCTGCTTGGCAAGGAATATGAGGCATTCAAATAATCCCTCCCGGTCGTGTGCCTGCCGCGCGCCTGATCCCGCGGGATGCTCGAGGGGTTCGGGCGCGCCGCTCTCTTGATTCCGGCCGGGTTGCGCGCCGGGGGGCTCGGGCGCGCAGCGCTCGGGAGCGAAACGAGTTCATTCGCTCCGGAAGCCGGGGAGATTTTCTGAAATTTCCGCCGCCGGGCGCTGCGCGCCGGGAACCCGTCGGGCGCAGCGCGCCGGTTTTCCGTCCGCGACCGGGAGTCTGCGAGCCCCGCCGGCGCCTTGGGCACGGAAACCATCGACCTGCGCGCGCGATTGCGTTCCCGAACGGGAGGCTGCAAACCATGCCGATGCCTGCATGCCCCGGCGATTCCTGCAAACCGCGCCGATGCCGCGCCCGCTCCCCTGGCCGCGCTGGCGCCCGGGTTGCCGCTGCTGCCTTTCGCCTTCGTACTCCGGCGAGGGGTTCGCTTGCGGGATTGCGTGTTGGCTCCCGGTTCGGTTTCGGTCTTGGCGACGCGGTTCCCGCGCAACCGCTGCATCGGTCGGTCTCCGTTGGAATGCCCCCCACCGCGGGGGACGCTCGGGGCCAGTTTCGACTGTGGAGGCCGGCGGTTGGACCACTTGCGCGCGGGCTTGGGAGAGTGAGAGCCGGGGACAGTTTTCCGGCAAGCGGGGAATAAAGTGCCAGTCCGGACGCTCTAAAGCTTGTCGTGACGATCGACCGGCACACATCAAGGAGATCATAAGTCATGAAATCAGCGGCATTTGTGGTGTTAGCGATGTTTCTGGCCGTGCCTGTGGCGCTGGCTCAACCGCAGGAGCGTCCGGGACGAGGGGCCGGTCCCGGAGGGGGTCGGATGCTGGAGCTGTACCGTCAGACGCTGGCTTCCCTGGACCTCTCAGAGGATCAGAAAAGCAAGATCGACGGCATCCTCGAGCAAGCTCCGCAGAAGCTCCGCAACCTTCTGGACGAGACCGCCGATCTCGATCGCGCCGAACGCGGGCAGCGCATGCGCGAGCTGATGAACGAGATTCGTCAGGACATCGAGCAGACGTTGAATGACCAGCAGCGGCAGGAGTTTGAGAGCAAGTTGCAGGAACTGCGCGAGCAGATGCGTCAGCGGATGGGGGGGCCGGGGTTCGGGCCGGGTCCGGGTGGTGGTGGGCCATTGAACCTGGCCACGCGTCTGGAAGAGGCCTTGGCGTCGCTGAATCTGTCGGATGAGCAGAAGTCGCAGGCCGATCGGATTGTTACGGAGTTGCGGAACAAGCTGGATGAAATCCGCGCCGCAGCGCCGAATGACCCGGACGCCGCTCGCGAGCAGGCGCGCGAGGCGTTTGCATCGGCGCGGCAGGAACTGGGGCAGATTCTGGAACCGGAGCAACGGGAGAAACTGCGTGAAGCCCTGCAACCCCCGGGGGATGCACGTCCGCGGGAGGATGCGCGTCCGCGGGAGGATTCGCGCCGGCGCGATGCCCGCGAAGCACCCTCGGGAACTCCCCCAGCCACCCGACCGAGTGCACGAACGGGCAACGTTCCGCCCACGGCC
>JAVQWE010000042.1:0-11690 GCA_033579175.1 Phycisphaerales bacterium
CATTGAAAAGGTTGACCAGGGCGAGATTGGTCGGACCCATAGGTGGAGTTCCTCGCGTTCCTGCCGTGCCGGGCGAGCGGCCCGGCGGCAGTGTCGAATCGGCCATTATGCCGATTGCCCGGGAGATGAAAAGGGGTGGTTGCGGAATGCACAGCGTGAGCCGTTTCCGGGCCAGCCGAACACGCATCACCCAACTGCACCATGGAAACTCGCGAGTGCTCTTGGAACAAGAGGTTGCAAGCGGTGGCGTCGGCAGCATGCCCCGCGAAAGACCTACCCCTCACCCCACGCGCGCCGCGAGCAATCTGCCCGACGGCGAACTACTGCCAAGGTCGTGGCCTGCGCGAGAACGGCGCACCCCGCCCGCGACGGCCGAACGGCGATCGCGCCATCATCAGGAGCGCAACCGAATCCGTCATCGTATGCCCCGCGCCGCAGGGATGTCGAGCGAACCGGTGGAACGAAGCACCGGGTACGGAGATAGCCAAAGATGCAGCTGCGGGCTTGCGCGCGGGCTGAACCGCTCAACGCTCGAATGGCCATGCTGGCTGCGCCGCATTGTTGGCAGGTTGCCACTGCGGCACCCACGCAAGGGCCAGCAGGCGGACGGTAATGTCGGTTTTCTTCGGGCGGATCGAGATTGTCTGCACATCGTTCAGCATGCGATCGATCTCGGCGGCTGCGCGCGCGCTTTCCGCAGCGAATTGCTCCTCGATCCGTTGGAGTTCTGCGCGGGCGGCGGCGACGTTGGCTTCCGCGCGATCCACGTCCTGGCGCTGTTCCAGCGCGCGACTGACCTTGCGTGCCGAGCCGGCCGCACGGGACAGACCGGTTCGGCTGAGTGTCCTTCGTCCCAGAAGGGAACCGAGGATCGACGCGCCAACATCCACCATGGTGCCGAATGTCGATGCGCTGGCCTGAGCGCGCTCTCGTTCGACGGCCAGTTCGGCCCGGCGAATCCGCTCGTTCAAGGTGGCATATTTCGAGGAGAACCGCTGCTGAATCTTTTCGATGGCATCGTCGCGCAACTCGCGCGCCCGATGAGCCAGGCGGGCGCGGAAATCGCGCTCGGTCTCACCGAGGCGGCTTGTCAGCTTCATCGACGGGTTCGAGAGCAGTTGCAGCGATTGTGTCCGGAAGATCCAGTCGGCGAAAAGCTTTTTCCACGCTTCGTAATTCTTCGGATTGGCGGCCGGCGACGGCACCGGGGCAAACGAGGCACCATCCACAGGAGATTGCTCGAGGTCGGCCTCATCGACGTCGACGATTCGGGCGTCATCGAAATCGATGGTGACAGCAGTCGCGACGAATGGTGTCAGGGCTGCGAGGCGAGTGTCGGCCGTCACACCCGCTCTGGAATCCGAGAAATACACTTGAGCGATTCCGAGCAACATCGGGAGGTACTGCAATTCGGCTCCAGCAGGCCCTGCCTGCCGAATTGGCAGGAAGAGCTGAGGCACCTGCGGCGGGAGCACGGGGCGGGAGGTTTCGCTCGATGGGCTGGGGGTGGTCCTTTGCGGCGTCGAGGCGGGATCCGCAGTCGGGCTGGAAGCGGAAGCGGGAACCGGCTTTTGCGGGGCCGCCGGCGACGGGGGCGTTCTCGGCTCGGCGGATGCAACGACCGGGCGGTTTCGCAGGGGCTCCATCAACTGTTTGATCTGCGCGCGGGTCATCGGTCCGCGGAGGTAGCACATACACCAGCGGGTTTCGAAGGTGACCGGCCCGTCCTCGTGGACGTTGTTCATCAGGAACACGCGATTGCCCAGGCCTGCGAGAGTCTGCTCCATGGCGGAGCGGTTGAATCTTCCGGCGGCGCCCGCTGCGGCGCCCTCAAGGCCGTCGAGCACGCGCTGCTTGTCACGATCGGTCTGAAGCCTGCCTATGAACCAGGTGCCGCAGTTGGCCAGCCCCTTGTAATCCAGATCGACGGGGTTCTGCGTCGCCAGCATCACCCCTAAACCGAAGGCCCGGGCCTGTTTCAGCAGCGTCAGCAGGGGCTGCTTGCTGGGTGGGTTGGCGGTGGGAGGGAAGTAGCCGAAGATTTCGTCCATATACAGCAGGGCGCGCAGGCTCGTAGTGCCGCTCTGGGCGCGCACCCATCCCAGAACCTGATTCAGCAGAAGCGAGACGAAGAACATGCGCTCGGCGTCCCCCAGGTGGGCGATCGAGAAGATTGCATGCCGCGGCTTCCCGGAGGAACTGTACAGGATCGATTGAATGTCCAGCGCCTCACCCTCCATCCAGGCGGCAAAACCCGGTGCGGCAAGCAGGTTGTTGAGCCGCATGGCCAGGGCAAAGCGGTCCTTGGAGGGATAGAACGATTCGAGGTCCATCACGCCGACCTTGTGCATGGGCGGCTGCTGAATCTGAGAAACCAGCCCGGCCAGGTCCATATCTCTGCCGGCTTGCCATGCCGATGAGAGAATGTTGCTCAGGAGGATGTGTTCGCGCGACTGGATCGGGTCGGAATCGATGCCAAGCAGGCCCAGCAGGCTGGTGACGGTTGTGCCGATGCGTTCGCGCAGCAGCTCGCCATCGTCCAGAATGGCCTGATCGGGACGTGCGAAGGACTTGAGGATCGAAACCGGCAGGCCGGCGGACGATCCGGGCGTGTAAATCACGAAGTCGGCCGATTCGCGCAGGCGCCGAATGCGGTTGCCGTCCTGCCCCCAGCCTGCCAGACCGGCTCGCCACAGCTCCGCCTGCTGTGCGGCAAAGGCATCCGGATCGAGATTCTTCCGCCGAGCCTCATCTTCATTGATCCACGGCCGGAAGTCTGCAGCGGTCAGATCGGGGAACGTCAGCAGGAGGTTGGGCAGGTCTCCCTTGGGATCAATGATAATCGCGGGGATGTGGTCAATCGCCGCTTCCTCCAGCAGCCCCAGGCAGAGGCCGGTTTTGCCACTGCCGGTCATGCCGACACAAACGGCGTGGGTGACCAGGTCCTTGCTGTTATACAGGAGCAGTCGATCGGACCGCTTCTTCGCGGCCAGATCATAGGCGGCTCCGAGGTAGAAGACGCCGAGCTTCTCAAAATCATGCATCCCGGAATGTTACCCACCCTGGCGGTGGCAAGTGAACCCCGATCACGGCAGTTCCTCGCGGCGCATCTCCCGGCGCAGACCCCGGATATCGTGCATCAGTTCCTTGCGAAGCACATATCGAGTGACCGTGCCGGCCGAGAACGGCAGAAGGAACATCTCCAGGGGGGAGTGATCGGGCACACGGTTGGCCACCCACATCGCGGCGGCAACGCATGCCAGCCATTCCGCGACGCACACCAGGACGAACTCACGCCAGGGATGGCGGGTCAGCAGAAACTCCCGTTGGGCCTTGATGTACCGCTGGTGAAACACCGCGGTCACCAGAATGAAGGCGAGGTAGGCGATGACAGGCGAATAAGCGGTCTTGACACCCTCGCGAAGCGTAAGGACGAAGACTCCAAGCCCAACCGCCCAGCCCAATGCCAGCACGATGACAAATTTCACGATCGGCGAGAGGCGTGGATAACAGAAGTCGTAGAGCCGGCTGAGGTGCTCGAGATACCGGAACTGCTCGCGCAGGCTCAGCTTGCTCTGCCCGGCGGCCCGCTCGGCGAAGTGAATGGGAACTTCCACCACGTGCCGAACCTGACATTTGCACATCAGCTCCAACCCGATTTTGTATCCCAGAGGCATGAGTCGCTGCGCGCGTTGGAACGTGCTCCGGTGCAGAGCGAAAAAACCGCTCATGGGATCCCGGGCATTCCCGCTGAACGGGCGCGCCAGGACGGTGGCCACCCATGAGTTGAGCCTTCGAAAAAGGCCCCACTTTTCACCCGTGCTTCCACCGGGCACATGACGGCTTCCAAGTACGAAATCGGCTCCACCCCGTTCCAGAGGCGCAAGCAGTTCAGGCAGCTTCTCGGGAGGGTGCTGAAGGTCTGCATCCATCACGACGAAGATGTCCCCCTGCGCCTGCGAAAACCCCTCGAGAACCGCTCCGCCCAGGCCGTTCCTGGGATGCTGGCGGACGATAAGTCGCAGGGGATAGTCGCGGGCAAGCTCAGAACAGACCTGTCGGGTATTGTCCTGACGGTTGTCATCGACGATCAGGACTTCGTAATCCCGGCCGGCCATTGCGGCGGCGATGCGACGTACCAGCGGGGGGAGGTTCTCCGCTTCATTGAGCGTGGGAACTACGATACTGACGCGATTCTCAGCCACGCCCGGATATTATCGGCCGAAGGGGACGTGAAACGTGCGTCAACGGGACTCTCGCCTCGGGCCGGGGAAGGTGACGGGAAGCTTCCACCAGCCACACAGGCGCGACGGGTTGCCATGGCAAGCTCGTGGGTTGGCGTGTGAAAGCCTCAGCCGGGCTTCCGGCAAAGCACCTGATATTGTCCGCCGAGCGGAAGCCGGGAGAGTGGTCTTTCCATCCATCGGAGCCACCCGAGGACTTTCGGGAAAATGAACAGGAAGTCGGTGCGCATTACGGTAAATCCGGCCACGCGAACCCGCCGGCGGGATTCGAGGGGCGAGAGAGGAATCGCGTCATCGTCGAAGGGGCAGCGGCTCATGATGAATCTTGTGCCGGGATTCCAGGGGTTGTTTTCCCAGAAGGCAAAATACCCGCCGGGACGCAGCGCACGGAAAATCCATCCGAGGGCCTGATCGCGGTCAGCCGGCGGAATGTGGTGGAACACACCATTGACGAACGCAAGGTCAAACTCTCCTGAGGGTGAATCTCCGAGCAGTCGGAATCGGACTCGGTCCGATCCATGCTGGCGAGTGGCAACTTCGATCGATTTCGGGGAGACATCAACGCCTTCGATCAGCTGCGGCGAGAATGCGCGCAGAAGGTAAGGCGTGGCACTACCCACGCCACACCCGAAATCGAGGATCGAGCGCACCGGCAGCGCGGAAGAGGGCAAGACTTGCCGCAGGAAGTCCACACGGCCCTGCGCATAATACTCCTTCCCCTCACCGGTTACGCGAAGCCCCTGCTGGAGAGCCGCGTCATAATCTTCGGCGTAAGCATCGAAATGCTGGGGCGGAGGAGACGGATGGCTCATCGGCGCCTCAGGCCAAGAATGCTGAGGAAGAAACTGCCGAAAATGATCTGCACACCGAGTGTCAGCATCATCACACTGGGGATGACCATGCGCATCACCCGACTCGGGTCGACGGCCCCGAACCCCTGACTCCGCCAGAACAGGACGGCAGCCGCGGCAAGCCCGATGCCGCCGAGCACCAGCAGAAAGCCTGCGATCAGACCCGTTTCCAGAGTAATGTATTTGAACATCCGGTTGAGCCGGGGGTCTTCCGGAAGGAGTCCTTCACTGATGGCAAAAATCTTCGTGAACACGGCGAAAAGCACGGCTTGGAATCCCAGAATCACCGCTACTGCTGCATAAAGCATGGTGTGAATGTCAATCACCTTTCCGAAAAGCATCCGTGAGCCGCTGGACAGCCAGATCAGAATCGCCAGTCCGATCACCATCAGTGCCGCCCCGGGGATGAGAAACAGCCACCGCGGGCAGTACATCAGCAGAAAACGCAGATTCCGCCACCCGTCGCGCCAGGTTCGCAGATGCGGCGGGCGAGAGCGTCCGTCCGGTGAAAGCGTGGTGGGAACCTCCGTGATCTTCTGGCGCGTCAGCGACGCCTTGACGATCATTTCACTGGCAAACTCCATGCCGGTCGTGCGCAGGTCGAGATTGAGGATCGACTGCCTCCGGAATCCGCGTAATCCGCATTGAAAATCGCCGATCGGACTGCCGAAGAACAACCGCCCGATGAAGGAGAGCACCGGCGTGCCGAAGTAGCGATGCAACGGCGGCATTGCGCCTGGTTTGATTCCTCCCCGGAATCGGTTTCCCATCACGAGGTCATACCCCTCGCGCAATTTTGTGAGGAATGGGTCGAGGTTGGAAAAGTCGTAGCTGTCGTCGGCATCGCCCATGATGACAAACTGTCCTCGCGCCGCGGCGATGCCTCCCATCAGTGCGGCCCCGTAGCCTCGATCCTTGACAGGCACGACCCGAGCGCCCATCTCCTCGGCGATCTTCTGCGAACCGTCGGTGCTTCCATTATCGGCGACCACCACCTCGCCCCGGACGCCGCTGCTGCGCAGGTAGCCCTGAGCCTTCCGGATGCAGGTGCCCAGCGTTTCCGCCTCGTTGAGACATGGCATGACAATCGAAAGTTCCGGAGGCTCGGCCTGGGCGGGTTGTGCGACCTGTGAGTCCAAAGGATACTCCCGTGAAGACGTTGCAGACGTGCGTTTGCCGCTCGACGCCAGCGGTACTATAGCATGAAATCCGCCTTCAGTTCAAAGAAAAACGACCTGCAATGCCCCGGTGAGCTTGCCTGGTGGCTCTTGCGTTCCATCGTTGCAGAGTTCAGGGAGACAGCATGAACCAAGCGAATCCCTTGACCACGAAGTGGCGCGACCGATGGTGGATCGCGCTCGTGCTGGTGGCGCTGGGTCTGACGCTGCGCCTCTACTGGTTCCCGCATCGTTACGAGCAGCGAACGGTTGATGAGGCGCCCTATCTGTACACCTGCCTGATGCTCGCCGAGGGAATGATGCCGGGGCACAAGGCTGTTCCCGCTGGTCTGCAGACCTGGCTGGGCTGGCTCTGGATCAATGGGCAGGCCGCCTTGAACCTGCTGAACCCGACCGATCAAGAGCGGTCGATCGGTTTGGTGGCCCGGCCGGTTTATGTGCTGAATCGCACCCTTTTCGATATCGCGCGGGACGTATCTGATCTGCGCATTTTCCTTCTCTCCTGCAACGTGCTTTTCGATCTGATCGCCATTGTGGCCGCGTGGAAATTCGGTCAATGGGCCGGAGGCTCGGTGGGTGGCCTGATTGCCGGCGGCTTCCTCGCGACCGGATGGGTGTTCCATGACGTTGGCGCGTCGGTTCGGCCGCTGTCCATGTCGTTCGGGATGGCGATGATGGCTTTTCTGCTGGTTTCCCGGCGTCGTTACGGGTTAGCGGCGGTGGCGCTGGGGCTGGCGATCGGCTCGCGGATTGAAATGGTTCTGCTGATCCCCCTGCTTGTGGCCCTGGTGATCTGCGAACTTGGCTGGAAATCGGGACTGCGCCAGACGTTGATTTGTGCGGGGATCGCAGCCGTCAGCTTCCTGGTGATCGCCCCCTGGTGGCTGATGAGCTGGTTCGGCAACCTGCGGTCGGTGATCGGCGCGCGATTCCTGGGAGCGATGAAACCAGTCACCTTCGGCGATCTGATGACAGAGATGTTCTGGTTCAATGCGCTGGTTGTGCCCTGCGCGCTGCTGGCATGGTCCTGGGTGCTGGCGGTGCGCAGGCCGCGCGGGTGGCTTGTGCCGGCGGCGGCAACGTTGATTCTGCTTTCCGTGATCGCAGGGAATGCCAAGCTGTCCTACCATACTCCGGCGATCCTCGCGGTGCTTCTGACCGCAGCGATCGGGGCTGGGGCACTACCCGCAGCGGGGCTGAAGCTGGCCGCGGTGGCAACGGTTGTTTCGTTGGTGGTGGCAGCGGGGCACTCGATCCGCTTCCGTCATGCCGAGCGGCAGGCGTATGCCCCGGACGAAGCTCTGGCGTGGATCGAGGCACACGTGCCACCCGGAACTCGGTTGTATTGGCCCGGCGGCGTTTACAAGCTGCCGCTTCCGACGGACTCTGCCGCTGCCGCCATGTGGAGCGAAGTGGTGGATGAACCTTCCTGGCGCAAAAAGATGGAGTGGGCTGTGGGTTTTGTGCCCGGCACCGACGCGCAAGCCCTGCCTCGGGCAACCTCCGAGGACATTATGGCCAAGGAGCGCTGTTACGTCCGGCCGTGGTATATCCTCGGTGGTCGGCCGGAAGTCCCGATTCCTCGGTTCGACGTTCGGCGCTATGGCGATTCGATCACATTCGGGGTGTGGGACCCCATTCCAGAGTTCAGGAACGGCAGGTGTGTCATCGTCGTGAAGGGTAAGCGAGTGGATGAACAACTCGGCAAGCCCGCCGCCGAATGGACCAGCCCCAGAGGTTGGGGCACCTTCGTTTATGTGGCTCCGGACGTCCCGTTGCTGAAATAGACAAGCCTGCCATTTTGGCAGATGGCAGCGACGCCGCTCCAGTCCCACGTGCGAAAACCCCTTGGTGGAACGTTTACCGCGGCTGCTCTCCTGGTCGCGGCCGACGACTCTACCTGATTTTTCGCCGCGGGGCTGGCTCTCGGCCGTTCAGGCTTTCGTGTGAAGCATCCGTTGAGCCGAGCGTCTCACAACTCCCCCGGAACCGACTGCAACCGCAACTTCGCTCGATCGTGGCAGCAAGCGGTTTCATTCGGCCGAGGGGCCAATCCACACCCTGCGGCATCTTAACTGCACCCCATCGAATTTCCGCAGTTATGGCACTTGTAGCACGTAGCAGAGCGCACGGTGATCGATCCACATACCTCGCATGCAGGAGCATCCGACTGCAGGCTGCTGCTCTGCTGGCTCAGAGGGTCGCGGGCTGCAAGACGCTCCGGAAACGTGGAAGCCGTCACGGCCGGAGCCGTCGATGATCGCATCACCGAAGGTCCGACGCTGCCCCGGTCGGCTTGACCCCCGCCTGTCGTGACGCGGGCTGCCGAGGTCTCGCCGGGCGTTGCAGCCTCGGCGGAAGCCGGATTCGGGCGGTCAAAAGGGTGCGTCGGTCCCTCCGTACTGCGGGTCTGCCACGGCCGGGTCGAAGCGACCTCGGCGCTGTCTTCCGTCATGCGCGGTGGCTCGTGTGCAGATGCTGAAGGTTCCCGCAGCGGGGCATTCTCAGCCCGATATCCGGGAACAAACTGCATAGCCAGCCAGCGGAAGATGTAATCGACAAGGCTCTTGGCAAAGGGAATCTCACTGTTGCGGGTCATGCCGGCTGGTTCAAACCGGACATGCTCGAACTTCCGCACCAGCGATTCCACTGGCACGCCATACTGGAGCGAAACGCTCACCAGGGTCGCGATTGTGTCCATGAGCCCCCCGATGGTGGACCCCTCTTTGGCCATCGTGATGAACAGCTCGCCGGGTTGACCGTCTTCATACAGCCCGACGGTCAGGTAGCCTTCGTGTCCGGCGATGTCGAATTTATGGGTCAGGGCGTGGCGGGTGTCTGGGAGCCGTCGGCGGAGGGGACGTTCAACAATCCGTTCGACAATCCGCTCGACGATGTGGGTGTGTCGGGGTTCGAGGGGCTGAACATTTGCGAACTCTGATTCGCTTGCGGCGACCGGCCGTTCTCCAGCTTCCGCTGCAATCCCAGAAACTGAAGCGACCGCCGTTGCGACATCAGTTGCCAGCTCATCTTTCGCTGCGGCGACATTGTCATGGTCGTCCTCCTCTTGTTCATCCCAGTCCTTGTCGGATTTGACGTTCAGGGGTTGACTGAGCTTGCTGCCGTCGCGATAGAGCGCGTTGGCCTTCAAACCAAGCCTCCAGCTCAGCTCATAAGCTTTCTTGATGTCTTCCACGGTGGCATCATGGGGAAGATTGATGGTTTTGCTGATCGCGCCCGAAATAAACGGCTGGGCGGCGGCCATCATGCGGATATGGCCTTCCACACTGATAAACCGTCGGCCGTGCTTTCCGCATTTGTTGGCGCAGTCAAAGACGGGCAGGTGCTCTTCCTTCAGGTGAGGGGCGCCTTCGACCGTTCCCCGCCCACAGATGACGTCGGATGCCTCCTCGATCTGCCGACGAGTGAACCCGAGGTGGCGCAGCAGGTTGAAGCCCGGCGCCTGCCAGACAGAGTCCGGAATGTCCAGCCGCTTGAAAAGCTCCGACGGCAGACTCCAGGGGCTGAAGGCGAACGACAGCTCAAACATCCCCGGCAGGCTCTGTTCGATTGACTCTAACTCCTGATCTGTAAAGCCTTTAAGCTTCAATGTCGCCCAGTTGATGTGGGGGGCATCCTGCAGGGTCAGGGTACCCATCACGTATTTGAGGATGTCACCGATCTGCTCAGGGGAATAGCCCAGATTCTTCAAGGCCGGGGCGATCGATTGGTTGGCGATCTTGAAATACCCCCCGCCGGCCAGTTTTTTGAACTTGACCAGCGCGAAATCCGGCTCCACACCCGTGGTGTCACAATCCATGAGCAGGCCGATCGTGCCGGTGGGAGCGATCACCGTGGCTTGCGCGTTGCGATAACCATATTTCTCACCAAGACTTACGGCGCGGTCCCAGCACTCCTGCGCCGCCGCCAGAAGTGCCGGCGACGCCAGCGTATCCCCCGCGGTAAATTGCGTGGCATCGATCCCGACGGGCTTGATATCCAAGCCCTGATAGTCCCCAAGACTCTTGCGATGGTTGGGGTGAGATGCCACGTCGTACACCGCCCGGCGGTGGTTCCGCATGACACGCAGCATGTCGGCACGATTCTCCTGAAAACCCGGAAAGGGACCCAGCTCCCGGGCCATCAGGGCGCTGGTGGCGTAGCTTTCTCCGGTGAGAATGGCGGTCAGGGCACCGCAAATCGCGCGGGCCTTGTCACTGTCATAGGGAATGCCCGCCTGCATCAGCATGGCACCAAGATTGGCATATCCCAGCCCCAGCGTGCGGAACCTGTAACTGAGTCGTGCGATTTCTTCTGAGGGGAAGCTGGCCATCAGCACGCTGATTTCCAGCACCACGGTCCAGAGCCGGATCGCGTGCTTGTAGCCCTCAACGTCGAACCGGCGAGTCTCCGGATCAAAAAACGCCAGAACGTTCAACGAAGCCAGATTGCACGCGGTGTCGTCAAGGAACATGTACTCCGAGCAGTTGTGGACAGTGATGCCATTGGCAATGAAGCTGCTGGTGATCGGCTCGGTGAGGTCAAAGACCTGTTCGCGACCCACATGGGTGAGACTTTGCACACGATCCCAATGGGCGGAGTCGGAGGCGACTTCGGTCGGAGCGTCATGATTCGTCATGGAGGAACAGCCGGAAGCCGCCACGTGTGGCCCATCGAGCCCGGTTGTCTGACGGATGCCGCTGGCCGACCGGCCATTGCTGACAGCGTAGGCCAGCTCCTGCAGCTTTGCTCCCGGCAGCAGTCCAATGTGTTTGCAGAAAGAACGGAGGCTGCCCGGATCGATACGCAGGCCGTGGCGTCTGAAGTCTGCGTCGCCGCGCGGTAGTTGGAAGCCTTCAGTGGCGTCCGCGCGCGGGCCGAGTGGCGTGGGGGGCACTCGTCGATCGGGCAAGCCTCCGTAAACGACGGCTCCGCCGTCGCGTTGATCGCTGAACCGCGTATTTCGTTGGGCTGTGATGCTCCCATGCAAGGCGGATTCATCCGCGCTGCGCTTCAATGTTCGCTGTTCGATGATCCTCGACTTGATCCCAAACCCCAACAGGAGCAATTGAACATCCTGAAGAAGGCCGATGCTTCCGTGATGCAGCTCCAGCCCTCCACCGGCAACGACGGCGTCGGCGGTGAAAAGGGCACGCAGGATGTGCTTCTGGGCTGCCAGACCGGTGGTGAAGGCCTCATCTGCCAGGCGCAGCATGCCTGATTCGATCCGCACGAAAGCTCGCAAACGGGAGAGCAGCCGACGGTTGGTAAGCGGCAAGGTGGCGATGCTGCCACCTTCGGATTTGGGGTCATCAGCAGAACCCTCGTCGAGCGCCGCGGCCCAGGCTTCGCTCACGTAATTCTGCAGCTCGTTGAGGGCAGGCGGCTCCAGGCACTGTTCCAGCCGCAGGGCGTCG
>JAVQWE010000043.1:0-11678 GCA_033579175.1 Phycisphaerales bacterium
CGGGGTCATTGGCAACCGGCTCTATCTGATCGGCGACGGCAGCGGCGCCACCCTCGCCTACGACTTCACCACGCGGCAGTGGACCAGCAACCTCGCGACCCGACCCCACCGCGCCAAAGATCAGGTGGCGGAAGTGATCAACGGCAAGTTGTATGTCTTCGGCGGAGTGCGATACATCAACAATGTCCGCAATTTCTACGACTATACCCAGATTTATGATCCGGCCACCAATCGCTGGACCCTCGGAGCCCCCGTGCCCTTCAAAACCGCCGCGGCGCAAACGGCGCTGATCGGCGGGAAGGTGTATCTGGCGGGCGGAATTACCGAGGGAAACGTCACCACCAATCGTGCTGCCCGGTATGACCCGGCCACCAACACCTGGACGAACCTGGCGAACATGCCCGGTGTCGGGCGCAACAGCGCGCCGGCGGGAACTGACGGCACCCGGCTGTATGTCTTCGGCGGGCGCGTCGGAGGCGACAATCCGGAAAACCCCCGAAGCGATATCCTGGTCTATTCCCCCACAAGCAACACCTGGCAGACGCTGGCCCAGACCTTGCCCGTCGGCCGCGGGGGGATCGTCAAGGCCCCCTTTATCAACGGGGAATTCTACCTGATGGGTGGAGAGACCACATCGAGCGTCGTCGGGCGCGTCGATGCGTTCAACCCCTCCAGCGGCAGCTTCCGGCGATTGCCGGACATGCCGACCCCCCGGCATGGGATTTATCCAATCCTTCACAACGGCGCCATTCACGTTCCCGGTGGGGGGGCGACGGTGGGATACAGCCTCTCCCGGGTGTTTGAGTCGCTGTCCGTGTGATCTGGCTCACAGGGGCCGGTCCAGCGAATCCAGCGAGGACGAACTGCCCAGGCCGAACACGGACTTCAAACCGCGGCGTCGGCGGCGGCACGCCCCGCGAACGCACCGGGGTGCACGCTTACCGACACCTTGGCTCCCCCGGGCAATTCCCCTGAAGCGGGCGGCTCCATATCCAGCAGTGAGCTGAACTCCTCGTTCAGGTGACTCTGGATCGTCCGCAGCTCCTCGCACAATGCCTTTCGACGGGCGGCAAGCTGGGCAATCTGTTCGTCCAGCCGTTTGATCGTCACCGCCTTCTGATACGCATCCTGAAACGTCTGCGCCAGCGGCGAATTGGCGCCCGAATTGGCCGGGATCTCCTGAGACATGACCACTCCTTTCGCTTGCGACCTCCTCGGCCGCCGCCTGTCTCTGCGTAAGACAACGCGGCGTAGTTTCCCGAAACCAAAAGTAAAATTCAAACCTGCTTGGGATCAACGGCACCACCGGTGCTTCCATCGCCCGGGCGCGATGTTCCAGAGCCTCCCCCACCCCCAGCGGCAGTGCCCATGGGCGGGTTCTCACCTCGAACGCCCGTCGGCTGGGCGTCAGCGGAACGACTCGGCCAGGTCCACCTGCACTGCGGTGCCCGAAAGGGTTTTTCGCCCCCCGTACCGATGCGTCAGTTCCTCCAGAAATCGATCGAATGCCTCACCGTCCATGGGCAGCTCCACCGGCTGGCGAGTCAACCCGGCCAGCAGCATGGCGTTGCCCAGTTCCAGCCCCCGTACGCCCTCGACGCCTTCGGCGATCAGGGGCGTCCCCTGACGGATGCCACTGACAAACGCCCGTACGACCTGTTCATGGTGCTTTCCCGGATCGGGCGGTACGGGGATTTCGCATTTCCAGGTTTCCACCAACGGAAACAGCTTCGGAGAGGTCCGATTGATCACATCCACGCTTTCCACGGTGCGGAAGAAGGTGATCTGCCCCCCCTCCGCCACGAGCTTCCCGCGGTCGCCGGCGATCTCCAGCCGGTTGGAACCGGGAGCCTCTCCGGTGCTGGTGACGAAATGCCCCGTGGCCCCGTTGGGATACTCCAGGATCGCGTTCACCTCGTCCTCTACCTCGATCGGATGCGTCTTGCCGATACTCGCCACCGCCGTTACGCGCGTCGGCATCATGCCTCCCAGCAGCCACTGCAGCAGATCGAGATTGTGCGGACACTGGTTGATCAGCACGCCCCCGCCCTCGCCGGCCCATGTCGCCCGCCAGCCACCCGAGCCATAATACGCCCAGGTGCGAAACCAGTCGGTGACGATCCACGTGACCCTGCGGATTTCGCCCACTTCGCCTGAGGCAATCACCTCCCGCAGCTTCCGCCAGAGCGTGTAGGCCCGCTGCTGGAACATGATCCCGAACTTCAGGTGGGAGTATCGGCTCTGATATTGCTCATTCAGCTTTCGCGCAGCATTCACGCTGACGGCAACCGGCTTTTCACTCAAGACGTGCAATCCCGCAGCAAAGGCATCCAGCGCAATCGGGGGGTGAGAGTAGTGGGGCGTGGCAATCAGCACGGCATCACACACGCGTGCGGCGAGCATCTCCTGATGGGTGCCGAACAACGGCACCTGGTGCTTCTGGCGTGCCCGTTCCAGCGCGGCCGGATCGGTGTCGCAGATCGCGCCGAGTGACGCACCTTCGATCAGCCCGGCCTGCAGCGAACGGGCATGGTGGCTGCCCATATTGCCGTAACCGACGATGCCGAAGCGGACGGTATCCATGCCGCTGTAGTTATGCGATTGGAGGGGCAGATGCAAACCTAGTCCGTTCCCCCGAGTTTCAGCCCAACGATGCCCACGACGATCAACGCGATGCACACCAGCCGGATCGCCGCCCGGCTTTCATCGAACAACACCATCCCTGCGATCGCCGTGCCCACTGCGCCGATGCCGGTCCAGACGGCATACGCCGTGCCGATCGGCAGCGTGCGGGCCGCCTGCGCCAGAAGGTACATGCTGCCGACCATCAGGCTGAGGGTGATCGCGCTGGCCAGCGGACGGGTGAACCCCTGCGTGTATTTGAGCCCCGTGGCCCAGCCGATTTCCAACAGACCGGCCAGTACCAGAATTGCCCATGCCATCGATTGCGCCTTTCCGGAAGAAAACCCGGACGGCATGGTCGCCCGGCTTGTCTGGAGACGCAAATCTCACCCTGGTGCCGTCGAGCCGCTCAAGCGCTGCGTGTCGGCTGCCGGGTTTGGGTTTCCCGGGTCTGCCGGGGTGTTATGATCCGGTGATGCGCATTGTCGTCCTGCTCCTGCTGTCTTTGCTGCTGACCGGGCACGCCGGAGCGGAACTGATCTGGCTGGAGGCCGAACATCCGTCGGCCGGAAGCTTCCCGGCCCGCAACCCGTTTGCGCCGCGCGAACCGGCGGAACGGGAGGCGCTGTCCGGGGGAGACTGGATCGGGGTCGATGGCCGACGTGATGCGCCTTTGTTCCTGGTCTATCGCTTTTCGGCCGCGGCCGGTGGGGAATTCAGCGTCTATGCCCGGAAATTCTGGAAGCACGGCCCGTTTCGATGGCGTGTGAACGACGGCGCATGGCGCTCCGTGGGAAAGGAGGTGGCGCTGATCGACCGTGTGACCCTCCGCAAGAACGTAGAAGCCAACTGGGTCCGCCTCGGCACGGTGGAACTCGCCGCTGGATGGAACACCCTTCGCATCGAGTTAACCGAGAACGCTGGCCCGGCTGCGTTTGACTGTTTTGTGCTCACCGATCAGGCCTTCACCCCTCGTGGGAAGCTCAAACCCGGAGAGAGGCTCGGCAGCGCCCCGGAGGGCTGGTTTGCCTTTGAGCCGGATGACGATCCGCCGACGGGAATACCCATCGACCTGCGTTTTCTCAACGAGTCTTTTGCCGGCGAACAAGGCCGGCTGGTGGCGCGCGGGGATTCGATCGTGCATGAACAGACCGGCCGGCCGGTGCGCTGGTGGGGGGTGAATGCCGGCGCGGATGTCGTGCGGCTGGACCGCGCCACACTCGATCGGTTGGGCGCGTTTCTTGCCCGGCGGGGGGTGAACCTGGTTCGCGTGCACATGCCCGTGGGAGATGCCCGGGGTGTAGACGACACCGCCGTTTCTGCGGTGCAGGCCTTTGTGGCCGCAATGAAGCCCCATGGAATCTATACGGCTCTGAGCATCTATTTTCCCCTCTGGATGAAACTGCGGGAGTCTGACGGCTTCGGCAGTTACAAGGATCAGCACCCTTTCGCGCTCGTGTTCTTCGACGAAAAGTTTCAGCAGCTTTATCGATCGTGGTTTCACGCCCTGCTCACCCGCCCCAACCCTCACGCCGGAGGGATTCCGCTTTCGGCCGAGCCGGCGGTTGCGCTGGTGGAAATGGTCAATGAGGATTCGCTGCTGTTCTGGACGACCAAGCCCTATGAGACCATCCCCGCCGAGCCGATGGGCGCGCTGGAGCGGCGTTTCGGGCTGTGGGCCAAAGCGCGGTACGGTTCCATCGAGGCGGCATTTGCCCGATGGAACCGCGTGGTTGCCCGTGGCGATGATTTTGCCAGCGGGCGCGTCGGCGTGATGGGGCTGTGGGACATCATCCACCGCAAGGGACCCCGCGCCGAAGACACCGCGGCCTTCCTGGCCGATCTGCAAACCCAGTTCTTCCTTGAAACCCGGCAGTTTTTGCGCGATTCCTGCGGGTATGGCGGGCTGATCGTCGGCTCGAACTGGCAAACCGCCGACGCGCGGCTCCTGGGGCCTCTGGACAAGCTCAGCAACACCGTCGCCGACGTCATGGATCGTCACGGCTACTACGCCGGAAAGCATCAGGGCCAGCGCGCCGCCTATGCCATCGATGCCGGCGATCAGTTCTTCGACCGCGCCGCCGTCCGGTTTGATTCCCCGGAAGGCGCCGACCCCTCGCGGCGGTCGTTCCACACGCCGATCTGGGATGTCGCGTATGCCGGCAAGCCTTCGATCATCAGCGAAATCAACTGGAGCGCGCCCAACCGCTTCCGCAGCGAAATGCCCCTGCTGGCCGCCGCGTATGGCTCCCTGGCCGGTAGTGATGGCTTGCTCTTCTTCGCGTTGGAAGGTCCGGGTTGGAGTGCCACCATTCGGAAATTTTCGATCCAGACACCGGCGATCCTGGGCCAGTTTCCCGCCGCGGCGCTGGTCTATCGCCGTGGGGACATTGAATCCGCCCCGGCGGTAGTCCGCAGTGAGCTGCACGAGCCCTCGCTTCGACGGCTGCTGGGGGGTCCGCCGCTTGCCGAACCAAACCTCGATGCCCTGCGGGAGAAGGACCTGCCGCCCCAAGCAATCCCCTCGGGGCAGGCGGTCAATGCGGTCGATCCCTTGGCGTTTGCGGTGGGGAGGGTGGAGGCAGTCCCTGCAGAGCGGGCAGGAATCTGGCAATCACCCCAACTGGCTACCCGAATCGACCGCCAAGGGGGGGTGGTCCGCTCGATCACCGGCCAGCTCACGTGGGATTTCTCCCGTGGCGTGGTTACCGTCAACGCGCCAAAAGTGCAGGCCGCGTGCGGGTTTCTGTCGTCGGCGGGCCGAATCGAGCTGAACGACTGCACGTGGGACATCGGCAACGAATTCGCCGCGGTGTGGCTGGTCTCGCTGGACGATGTGGCGATCGGGCAGTCGAGGAAACTGCTGCTGGCGGTGGTCACGGAAGAGATGAACCAGGGTTTCCGGGCAGAGGGTCACGGACCGAAGACGATCGTCTCGATTGGCGGTCCGCCGGTGTGCGTGCGGGAGATTCGCGGGCACGTGGAATTGAAAGGTCCTCCGGTTCGCATTACACCGTTGACTTTTGAAGGTCAGCCAGCCGGAGAACGCCGGGAAGGATCGATCGTAAAGCTTGATCCCACAACGATTTACTACATTCTCGAGCGTTGAAGGTGCCTGGTCCTTCGGGGGAAGCACCTTCGCCTGCGCTCGGCCGATGCGGTAGGATGAACAGCTTCCCATGAGGCTCCGGGTTACGGCGATCATTCTGGTGAGTCTGGCGGCTTTCTCGTCGGCGTCGGCAACGGGGGAAGATACTCCCAAGGACGCCATGGCGCGGCTGATGGCGGCGATCGCCGCCCACGATGCGGCAGCGGTACGGCAAATCTGCGCCGTCGACGACCCGCGCGACCGGCCCCTCGTTGACGCCACCGCCGACATGCTGGTGGCCGGGAGGATGCTCGCCGATGCCGCCTCCAAGCGCTTCGGCCCGGCCGCACACCCGATCGGAAAAGGTCCTATTGCTGCCGGCGATGAAAAGGACATCGCCTCGGCCAAGGTATCCATCGTGGGGGACAAGGCCGAGCTGGTCATGCCCGGGCACACGTTTCCGGTGCGATTCGTGCGCCGCGACGGCTCCTGGAAGCTGAAAGTCGTGGATTTCGCCGGTACTCAACCGCGCGATCCGGAAAAACAGGCCGCGCTGGTGGAGATGTTCGGACAGGCGATGCGCGAAGCGGCCGAGGAAATCGAACAGGACCGCTACGCCACCCCCGACGACGCCGAGGCCGCCATCCGCCAGAAGCTCAACTTCGTGCTGATGCGAAGCCTCGGAGCCACCACCGCGCCTTCCACGGCACCGGGCTGATGCGCGGCACTCCCGCGCCGTCCGGGTGGCGTTTCCTGCGGCAAGCCCGGTTCAATCGTCATCCCAACCACCCCGAGGCAGATTTCGCACCCCGATCAACCCGGCTGCGACGTGGAGAAATCCGGAATCAGTTCCCGCCGGAGCTGCTCGAACTCGCTTTTCCAGCGTTTTCCCCCGACTCGATCTCCCCAGCGGATGTACTGCTGTCGAAGGTACGACCGCGATTGCTCCAGATTCTCCCCCAGCGCAAGATTTGCGCGAAGGAACCGCAACACCCCCTCCCAGTACTGGTCGTTGTCCGACTCGCGGCGCAGCCCGTCTTCTTCCGTGGTGATCACCGCCGGACCCAGACGACGATCGTGCAACAGCCGGGCCAGGCGATCGCGCGCCTCGCGATGTTCCCCCAGGTCGTGACACAGCAGGGCAATTCCGAAACTCACGGCCGGATCGTAGTCGGCTGTTCCACCAGCGCGGGGGTCGAGGGTGCGCCGGTATTGCTCAAGCGCTTCGGGCGATTCCAGCGCGCGATATCGGGCGAGGGCGTCTTGCCAGGCACGGCGTTGGAGTTCGGGATCGGTTTCCAGGTCGGCCGCCAGGTGCTTGCTGGCCGCGTCGAACACCTGGTAGCGGTAGGTGTAGCGATTGATGTTGGGATCGGGGCTTTCCCTGGCCCAGCGGACCAGGAAGCCGCTGAGCTCTGCTCGATTGCGGGCGATGGTGCGCATTCGATCGATGTCGCCGGCGGTCCGGGCGGAGTCGAGTTCGTCGTTGAGCTTCTGAAGCAGCGAATAGACGATCGCCGCTCCCTGACCCCCTTCCCGTCGCGACAGCAGTTGCACCAGCGCTGCCGTCGCGTCACTGCTGCGCCCCAATGCCATGTACGATTGCACGCGGATCAACAAGGCTTCAGGCAGAAGGGATTGGCCTTCCGGCAGGTTCGCCAGATCAGTCTCGATGTCGGCCAGCAGGTCGATCGCCCGCTGCGGCTGCTTCTGCTCACTGCGTGCCAGCTCTGCTGCCAGAAGCCGGGTGCGCACCCGCATCGACGCTGCTGCAGGAGGGGCCTGCGGCCCGGAGGATGCGGCGGCGACGGCGTCGGCAAGCTGCTGGATTTCGCCCAGCAGCGGCGCGCGGGAGGGGTCTGCCGGTGGCAGCTCATCCAGATGCTGCTTTAATGCCAGCATCAGCAGAAACCGGGCTGTAAGGAGGCGCGAGTCGTCTGGCGGCACCATCCGGAAATAGCGGATGGCTTCCTGCGTGCGTCCGAGCAGTTGCAGGCGACGCGCCTGCTCGAAGGCGAATTCGCGCCGCTCAAAACGGTCGATCGCCACCGCCAGAAACCGCTCGTACAACGCCCGCACCGGTTCTTCCTCCGGGCGCTCCCGGCGCAGCGCCGCCACGGCCGCCTGCGCGTTATCAAGCGCAATCTGGCCGCGCTCCACGGGGCCGGCAGATTCGGCGTAATCCAGGAACGCGCCGGCCGCCGATACCAGATCGCCCAGACGCTGATGCAGGAAGGGGATGACGAAGCGGCAGTTGTCCACCAGCGCAGCATCCACGGCGCCTGTGCCTGCGCGGGAAATCAGTTCGAGGGCCGCGTCGATCGACCGCCGCAGAATCTTCGGATCGACCGCTTCTTCCGGGGGTCGCAGGCGCTGTTCCTCGCCCTGGCGGACCAGCGCCGCCAGCAGCAGGGAGTCAAGCCGGCTCAGATCGGCGTCTTCCGGCAGGCGAGTCAGCAGAAGTTCATTGATCGTCGGGGCCAGGTCGGGACGGCGGCGCATCAACCCGGAGAGCGTCGCGACGGCCGCCTCATTGGCTTTGCGGCGCTGCTCGGGGGTCGGGGCCGCCTGAGCGCGGGCTTCCTGCAGTCGAAACCGCAGCATGGTTGTGGCGGCCTCTGCGCTGGCCAGAGCCTCAGCATCTGCCGCAAGGTGGATCACCTGCCAGTTATCCAGCTCGGAGAGATTGGATTCGGCGGTGGAAAGGTCGCCGGCGGCCAGATCGGTGACAATGCGGAAGAATCGCGCCTGATACTGCTCCAGCAGCGTCGGGGCTGGTTGGAGCGAATCATCCAGCGCGATGGCATCAAAATGCTTCCGCGCTGTGTCAAATTCGTTTTTGAGCAGGTGCAGCTTTCCCAGTCGCAGCCGCACCGCCACGCGAATCGGCTGTTCGGGGGTATCCAGCTCGCGCAATGCGTCGATCGCCCGTTGTGCCACTTCATTGCGACGCGCCTCGGACGGATCGAGCGCCAGAGCCAGAGGATAATCGCTCATCCGCGCGTTAAACGCTGCCAATTGCTGCAGCCGATACAGTCGCTCGAGGCGCCGATCCTCCACTCCCGGTTGATTGCCCAGAAGCTCCAGCGCGTCGCCGGCGGCGGTGGCGGCGCGTTCGTACAGACGCACGACGGTTTCCGCGACCGGTCGCAGTGCCTGCCGCAGCGCAAAATTCTCGCCCCACAACTCGAGGCTGTTGACCGGCCGGGTTACACCGGCGTCGATCAGCGCCGCGGCGTACTGCATCAGCATCTCGGGGTCTTTCAAACCCGGAAGCGCCGCGTCAATCCCCTGCACGGCCCGCCGAAGCAGCTCCTGCTGCCGCGGGCGCGAAAGGGTGGTCGCTTCGCGAAGTTCGCCCAGTGCCAACAGGGCGCGGCGGGCTTCACGCTCGGCCGGGGGAACCTTGTTCAGCTCAAAAGCGCGTTCCAGCAGATCGGCCAGCTGCAGCGCGGCAAGCTCGTTCATCAGCTTTTCATCGGTGAGGGATTCAAGCCCGGGCCGTGTTGAGGGTCTGTCGGCGGCCGACGGAATGCTCAGGCCCATACCCAGCAGCATCGCCGGCACAACGACCAGCCAGCGCGCCTGCGCCGCGACGGGGCGGGCTTCCGGGCCTGCCGGCCTGCCTGAGTGAGCATGACGGATCGGCTCTGACATGGAGGCACCCGGCACGAAAGCTCACTGCGTCGTGGAGAACCCGACTTTCTGGAATCCGGCCATCTGCGCAGCGGTGTAGACGTCGATCAGGAACTTGTATTTGACGGCCCGGTCCGGGGCAATCACCACCTGCAGGTCCTCCGGTCGCTTGCCTGCCGCCACGAGCTGCTGCAACAGCTGACGCATGGCTTGCTGCAATTCGCCGGCGGATTCGGCCTTGTACTGCCCGACACGGGCCGTGAAGCGGTCGGGGACCGGCGAGGTCACATGAATTTCCAGCGGTTCATCCCGGGGGAAGCCCCCCGGCGGCGGTGTGGCCCCGCCGGCGCCGGTCTGCCGCAGCGGCACAGTGCTGACCAGATATCGTTCCTGTCCGGCGAAGGTTCCGGCGATCATGAGGAAGATCAGCAGGACCATGACGATATCCACCAGCGGAGTCATGTTCGGTCCGCTTTCGTAGGAAACTTTCTTGCCGACCGACAGCTTCACGGCGTCTCCTGCACCAGCTCGGTACGCGCCCGGGTCTGATAGATCACCTTGCCGACATTGGCCTGTGCGCAGGCCACCAGCACCGGTTCCAGAAAGCGGTAACCCATTTCCTTATCGCCGCGGATGATGACGCGAAAATCATCGTTGTCGGCGTTCAGGCCCGTGCCGCCCGGGCGCCCGTCGCGACCATAGCGCAGGCGGCGCAGCACTTCCAGAAGGGGGCTTTTACCGCTGGCGGGGTCTCTGACACGGATTTCCTGCGGCTGACCGGAGGCGCCGTCCACCAGAGCCGTCACCAGCGGTTCATCCAGCGGTCGCTTTTCGCGCACGTTCAGCACCAGCGTGTTGGAGAGCGATTCGATCTGCAACGCGCGGCTGAGGGTGGATACCGGCACCTCGATCGTCGGGTCGGCCCCGGTGGTCACACCGATCTTGGCCACCATCATGAAGAAGATGACCATACACATCACGATGTCGATCAGCGGCGTGACGTTCGGATGGGAAACGTGAGGTTGTTCCAGAACATGGCGTTTCATAACGCGCCTGGTGACCGGATCAGGCCAGCAACCGGCGCAGGTGTGATCGGCCCGGTTGCTCCCTCGAGCCAGCCGCCCGACTCAGATCGACACCGCCGGAAGTCTGTAAGGGCTGTTGCATGACTATTCATCGCTCCACCGGCTCTTACAGTTCGCCGGGGCTTGGTACCGGCGAAGGAGGCTTGCGGGGGGATGGAATCGCCGGCTGCGGGGTGCCACCGGCCGGGCGGGCGGGTCCGGCGGTCGGGCGGACCTCGGCCGGCTTGATCATCAGCAGCAATTCTTCTGCCAGCAGCGCCCCTTCCACGGTGAGCCGGTCAATGATCGTCCGCAGCACTCCGAACGCTGCGAGACACGGTACCGCCAGCAGCAGACCCAGCAGCGTATGGGCCAGGGCCTTGCTCACGCCGAAGGCAAGCTGCGATGGAGAAGCATTGCCCCCTGCCGCGTGCATGTCGGAAAAGGCGTAGATCATCCCCAGAACCGTCCCGAGCAACCCCAGCAGCGGTCCGAGATTGCCGATGATGTTCAGATATTCGATCTTGCGGAACTGATTGGCGGTCTGTTCGGCAACGGCCGTCTCCAGGGCCTCTTTCATGGCGACGAAATCCGGGGCGCGCTTCAGGGCCGGGTTGAGAGCGCGGCTGATGAACGACGGATCGCTGGCCGTGAAGTCGATCAGCTCCTTGAACTTCCGCTGCGCGATGAGTTCACGAATCTGGTTGACCGACGCCTCCGGCATGAGCACGGATTTTCGGTTCTGGATGAACCCCTGGATGATGAAGGTCAGTCCCGCGATCGACAGCAGACCGATCGTGTAGAACACCGGATCGAGGTTCTCCATGACAATGGCGAACACGCCCTTGCCGCGCGGGGCCGCCTCCGGGGCCGGGGCGGCAGCGTCCTGAGCAAGGCTGGGGACGGTGACCGCAAACGCGCCGGCCAGTGCGGTGGTCAGCAGGACCAGACGGATCAGGGAATGGTGATAACTGCGGGGCATCGGCATCCTCGTGCCGCGGTCGGAGCCGTCGGCGAAAACAGGCCATGAACGCGGGCTGACGCCCGCCCAAGCGCTCAGAATTCGTTCCTTTCGATGGGTTTATACACTCCGCCGTGCTGTTGGGCGATCTCCTGCATGACGCGCTCCAGCTCTTTATCGTCGCGGGAGCGGATCAGCAGGGTGTTGACCTTGACCTTCCGGTCACGGTTCTGCTTGTCGAATTCATTTTTCACATCATCGAACGAGGCAATCTGATCGAAGCCGTCGGTCAGCACATACACCAGCT
>JAVQWE010000044.1:0-11391 GCA_033579175.1 Phycisphaerales bacterium
GATCACCGGCGCCGTCGGCCGCAGGTGGTTCGTGGCTGCCGATGGAAACGATGCACACGATGGTACTTCCGAATTGCGGGCGTTGCGCACTCCCCGGCGGGCGCTGGAGCTGGCGCGCGACGGAGATTTCATTCTGCTGCGTCGGGGCGACCGCTTTGACCTGCCGGACACTCTTCACGTGCACCAGCGCGATCTGGTGCTGGGAGCCTACGGACCGGGGGGCGCCCGATTCATGATGGAGCAGGCCGGGGTCGGAGCCTCCACGGCCGTTGACCGACCGATCCTCCGCTTCCACGGGGCGCGTGACGGAAGTCCGATCCTGCGAACCCACCCCCGGGCGATGGATGTGGTGATCGAGGACCTCGTGTTCGACACGATCTATTCTCAGGACACCGACAAACGGAGGATCGCGCAGGCGATCAAAGCGGAAGGTGGCAATCTGACGGTGCGGCGATGCGTCTTTCTGAACGTGGAGGATGGCCTCAACAGCAACGCGCGCCCGGTCGGATTGCTGATGCAGCAGTGCATTGCTCCGCTGACCACCGGACTGCGCGGCTACCTGGCTTGGGTGGAAGGCACCGACCATGTGTATCTGGGAAATACGGTGGTGAACTCCACGCGCGAAGCGCCGCTGCGCATCAGCTTCACCGGGGCCGAGCGCGTGCTGATCGCCGGCAATCACTTCAGCAACCTCGATCGCACGAGCGTGGATCGGTTGGATACCTCCAAGAACGCGCTGACCGTGCATTCCGGACGGCACGTATACATCACGGGCAACATCCTCGAAGCCGGTCCGGTGGCGATCGGTCCCCTGGGCGAGCGCGATGGCTTCCGCCAGCCCAATCAGCAACTGCAATGGGTTGTGTTCGAAGACAACCTGGTCAGGGCATCGACGTTGCGCATCACCCACGGTTTGGCCGGGGCGATGATTCGCAACAACCGGTTCTGGGCGACGGATCGGGCAGCGATCAACGTGGAAGGCTACAGCCGGCAGTACCAGCGGGGATCGCGCGACATCGCGATCGTGCACAACACGGCGTACAACCAAGGAACACGCGGCACGTTTCTGCGCGTGGGGGGGAAGGTGGAGCGAATCCGGCTGGAAAACAACCTGTTTATCGCGCCGGGCCTTTCACCGGGCAGCCACTCGACCGCGGTGGTGTATGTGGGGGGCTCGGATCTGGGAAGTTTCCAGCGGATCGACGGCAATCTCTGGCCCGAGTGCCGGCCGCAGCCGTTTGCGCGCGGAGGGGTGTTTTATGTCTGGCCGAGCTGGTCGGATGCACGAGGGTATCTTCCCCTGCCGGTCTGGAATGAGCGCGCGGGAGCCGACGACAGGCAGGCAACGGTGCGGCTGGATTCAAGCCTGCGTCCGGTCGAGCTGAATCCGGCAGTCAAACGGAAGCCCGCTTATGGTGTCACGCACGATGCCGGCGGTGGCTGGCGCGATCCCGCGTTCACCAGCCCGGGGGCCTGGGATTGAACCGGAGGAGCGGGGCCCTTGGCACGCGGGGCCGGCAAACCTTGCTCGGGCCATGGGGATGCCGGCAGGTGCCAAAGGCACAACCGCAGCTCGACCGACGGATTTTCCACGTTGAACGGCCGAGGAGGGGAAGACATCTTCTGCGGCGCCGAAGCGGCAATCGGCTCAAGCACGGAGGGAGGCGGGCCAGTTCAGGGCAAGCTGTTCCCCGCGCAGGGGCTGCCTGGCGCCCGGGCTGATCCAATCCGTCCGCGAATGCTGCTCGGCAAGGATCAGCCGATCGACCAGCCGGGGATCGCGCAGGAAAAGGTCTCGAAGCAGCTTCGGGCAGTTGCACTGCCGGCTGCGGTGCAGCAGCGCGACATGGCTGGGGAGACGCGAGAAGCGACGGGCGCTTTCGTCGAGAATCCTCACCACCGCCGCAAAGGCCTCGTGGTTTGAAAGATGACCCCTTCCTCCCATGATCCGCGACTTGAGGAACTGCGGCCGGGAAGATCGAAGCTGCATGATCGGATCGTAATTGCTCTCGATCGCCAGAAGGTCCACACCGGCAAACGCTTCGATCAACTGACTGGGGACACGCCCCAGATCGGTGGCGTAACCGAGGCGTGCAGAGCCGCTGTCCAGCACGAACCCGCAGGAGCCATCTTCATCATGCCGCAGATCGATCGTATGGGCTTGCACGCCCGGGACCGGCTCAAACGGCTGCGGTGGAATCTCGTGAACCAGTCCCGCCATTGCGGTGCCCAGCTGTGCCAGAACGGCGCGACGATGCCGCGGGGCAGAAAAGAGGCGAATCCGCTGGCGTTCGAGGTACTGGCTCCAGCCCTGGTGGAAGTGGTCATAGTCGAGGTGAGTGAGGCAGATAGCCTCGATCTGGTCGAGGCTGACGCCGGTTCCTTCCAACCGGCGGGCGGTGGCGCGGGGGGAGAGTCCGGCGTCGATCATCAGAATGCCACGCGGCGATCGGACGATGGTGCAGTTGCCCGACGATCCGGAGGCGAGGATGCACATTTCCAGGCTCATGCGGCCAAGGCAGCGTCGCCGAAGGGGCTCGCGGCGTCAACGTGATTGGGGACCGCGCGGGCTTGCCCCAGAGACTTCTCCGGGCGATAAGGGAGAGTATGGACGCATCAAGCTTTCCGATCGATCTGACCGCCCTTCGGCCGCTGAAGCTGGACCCGGCCAGGGCCGCTTTGACGAAAGAGGAACTGCAGGCCCTCCGGCACAATATCTCGTTGTGTCGAGATGCGATTGTGTTCTTCACCGCGCTGGCCGGGGCCAAGGGTCTCAGCGGGCACACTGGCGGGGCGTATGACACCGTGCCGGAAGTGATGATCCTGCGCGCCTTTCTGGCCGGCGGGGCGCCCATCGTGCCGACATTTTTCGACGAGGCAGGCCATCGCGTGGCCACGCAATACCTTCTGGCGGTGCTGGATGGGGACCTTCCGGCCCAGAGGCTGTTGCACTACCGCGAGTATGGCTCGCATCTTCCGGGTCACCCGGAGCGCGGGTTGACGCCGGGCATCAAGTTTTCTTCCGGTCGGCTGGGGCATCTCTGGGCGTATGCCAACGGGGTGGCGATGGCCAACCCCGGCAAAGCGGTGATGCTGCTGGGGTCGGATGGATCGCAGATGGAGGGAGACAACGCCGAGGCTGCCCGGTTAGCGGTGGCGCAGAAGCTCAACATCAAGGTGCTGGTTGATGACAACAATGTCACGATTTCCGGGCATCCCAGCGAGTATCTGCCGGGTTTCGACGTGTCGCGCACGCTGGCCGGCCACGGGCTGACTGTGGAAACCGTGTCCGGAGAGGATCTTGAGGCGCTGCACGCCGCTTTGTGCCGCGCGTTTTCGGATTCGCTGCCGCGGGCGCTGGTGATCAAGCGCCCCATGGCCCCCGGCATTGAAGGGGCCGAGGGCAGCTCGCATGCGCATGAGGTGCTCAAGACCGAGGTCGCCGTGGCGTATCTGGAGCGGCGCGGCCACAAGTCGGCGGTGGAGATGCTCAAATCGGCCCGGGCGGAGAAAAGTCCGTTGAGCTATCGAGGTTCGGGCGGTGTCGGACGAAACCGGGACGACTTCGGAAAGATCATCAACGAGCTGCTGGATCAGATGTCACCGGAAGAGCGAGTCGCGAAAGTGCGCGTCTTCGACAACGATCTGGAGGGTTCCTGCGGCCTGCACCATGTCCGCAAGAAGCACCCGGAGGTGTTTGTCCGCGGTGGAGTGATGGAAAGGGGCAATTTCTCCGCCGCCGCAGGCTTCGGACACGAAAGGGGCAGACAGGGCATTTTCGCCACTTTCAGTGCTTTTCTGGAGATGTGCGTCAGTGAAATCACGATGGCTCGTCTGAATCACAGCAATGTGCTGGCGCATTTCAGTCACAGCGGTTGTGATGACATGGCCGACAACACCTGCCATTTTGGCATCAACAATCTGTTTGCCGATGGTGGATTGCCGGATGAAGGCAAGGATACCACGCGTCTTTACTTTCCGGCCGATCAGCACCAGTTTGCGGCGTGCGTTCGTACAGTCTTCCACGACCCCGGCCTGCGGTTTGTCTTCTCCACGCGCGCCCCGGTTCCGGATATTCTCCGAAGCGATGGCACGCCGTTTTTCGGCGGCGGCTACAGCTTCGAACCGGGAAGGGACGATTTGATTGTCGAGTCGAGCGGAGGCGGTTACGTCGTTTCCTTCGGCGAGTGCCTCTACCGTGCTCTGGATGCCGTCTTGCGGCTGAACGAATCCGGCCAGAGTGTCGGCCTGGTCAACAAGGCCACCCTGAACGTGTACGACGAGGCGATGATGAAGCGGCTGGTCGCGGCGCCATTCGTGCTGCTTGTGGAAGGGTTCAATGTGAAGACTGGTCTGGGCAGCCGCTTCGGCACGGAGCTGCTGAAGCGGGGCTTCCGGGGGCGTTATCGTCACCTGGGAACCCACCGGGAAGGCTCGGGAGGGTTGTGGCAGCAGATGGGATATCAGGGGCTCGATCCGGCAGGAATCACGTCGGCGATACGGGAGCTGCTCTAACCGGCGGGGCAGGGCAGGCGTGCCGCGACTTTCCCGAAGCACCCGGGAACGCCGGATATGGCCTTTCCTCGCTGCCGGCACCGTGTGTCGTTGGCGGCGGGGGTCGATCACTCGGCAGCAGATGCTGACCTCCCGAGCAGCGCGCCGTCGCGCAGGCAAGCGGGGCGGGATTGCCCGACCTGTTGTGCGGCGATTTGAAATTGCGGCGGTGGCGGGTAGTGTAGGTTTGCGTCGAAGTGAACTCTTGACATCGATCCGACGGTTCACCTCGGCTGCCCATTCTGGCTCACGCCCCGGAGCGCCGCGGCATGATCATCTCCGAACTGAACGCAATTCAGAAGCGGTACGGCTACATTTCCGAGGCGGAACTGGAGGCCCTTGCCCGCCGGCTGAAGCGACCGATCCACGAGTTGTACGGCGTCGCCAGCTTCTACCCGCATTTCCGGCTGTCCCCCCCGCCGAAGGTGAGTGTGGCCGTGTGCACGGATGCGCCCTGTCATATGAAGGGAGCGACGAATCTGCTGAAGCGGATTCGCGATCTTGCGGGCGACGACAAATCCGTCGAAGTCAAGCGGTGCTCATGCTTGGGTCAGTGCGATCGCGCCCCGGCCATGCTGTTGAATGACTACCCGTATTCGTGCGATCGCGAGGCTCCTGGCGCGCCGCGCGGCGAAAGTGACCTTGTGGACCTCGCCCGCCGGGCCATGGCCGGCGAGGCGGTGGAGCACCTGCGTTTCTCCTCCGCCGCCAAGGGGCCGTTCAAGATTGATCCCTACTCTTCGCCCGACGAGCACTATTCCGTCCTGAAGCAACTGCTGGCGCAGGGGGGGTTTGAGCAGCAGGTGATCGACAAGATCAAAGCCGCCAACCTGCGTGGGATGGGAGGGGCGGGGACGGTCGCTTTCCGCAAATGGCAGACGGTGAAGGATCAGAAATCGGAACAGAAATATGTGGTCTGCAACGGGGATGAAAGCGAAGTCGGAACGATCAAGGATCGTGAGCTGCTGAAGAACCTGCCGCATCTGCTGATTGAGGCCATGGCGATCGCCGGGGTATGCACGGGTGCCACCCGCGGTTACGTGTACATCCGCCATGAGTATCACGAGCAGATTGAGATCGTGGAACAGGAACTCCAACGCGCCAGGACTCTTGGAGCGTTGGGATCGAACCTGTTCGGAAGCGGCCGGACGTTTGACTTGTCCGTCTTCGTGTCTCCCGGGGGGTATGTTCAGGGGGAGGAAACCGCCCTGCTGGAAGCAATCGAGGGCAAGCGCGGCCAACCACGGAACAAATCGTGGGATGTCGGGCTGATGGCCGGGGTGCCGGCGTTCATGGGGCTGTGGGGAAAGCCCACGATCATCAACAATGTGGAAACGTTCATGTACGTCCCGGTGATCCTGGCCAAGGGTCCGGAGTGGTTTCTGGCTCAGGGGATTAACGGCGCTCAGGGGCTGAAGTGGATCGGCGTCGGGGGCGACGTGGCCCGGCCGGGGGTCTTTGAGGTGCCCATGGGAACGACCTACCGCCAGGCCATCGAACTTGCCGGGGGCATGGCGGGGGGGAAGAAGCTCAAGGCGGTGTGTCCCAGCGGTCCGAGCCTGCCGTTTCTGCTGCCCAGCGAGATTGATGTACCCATGGATTTCCCGGCCTGGGACCGTGAAGGCAAACCAGCCAACCCGATCACCCGGCTGGGGACGAGCGTCGGCTCCGCGGCGATCATTGTGATCGCCGAGGGGCGCGATATGGTGGATCTGGCCCTGAACATGACGCGTTTTTACCGCAACGAAAGCTGCGGGAAGTGCGTTCCCTGCCGAATTGGCAGTCAGAAAATGGTGGACATCATCGAAGGCACGGCCCGCGACTCGGATCTGGACGAAATCGCCCGTCTGAGCGACGCAATGAACATGACCAGCATCTGCGGGCTGGGGCAGGTGGTGTCCAATCCCATCACATGCGTGATCCGCAAGTGGAAGGACGATGTGCAGGCCCATCTGAAGCGGGCTGTGAGCGCGGAATCCGGGCGGACGGTTGCGCAGTGGAATGAATCGGGGCAGATGAGCGGGTCCGCCGCCGCCGGCGCGGGACTGGGAGGGGTGTGATGGCCGAAACTTCCCCGGGTCCGAAGAAGCTGCGGCTGAAGATCGACGGGCGGGAGTACCTTGTCGACGCCACCAAGTCGGTGACCCGCACCATCGTGGAACACGACCGCGAGCGGCACGTGGAGGTGCACGTTCCGCAGACGATCTACGATGCCGCCAAATCGGTGGGGATTGAGATTCCGATCCTTTGCCATCGCGATCAGCTCAACCTCGATGGCACCCCGGTGCCGCAGGCTGGAGTGTGCCGGGTGTGCGCCGTGGAGGTATGGATGAACGGCCGGCCGGATCGGGTTTTTGCGGCGGCGTGCTGCCGGGAAATCGCCGATGGCATGGAGGTGAAGACTGTCGGCAAGGCGCAGAACGGGGTGGATATTGAACAGACTCGTCGCACCCTGATTGAACTGCTGCTGGCGGATCACCCCGCCCCGTGCGTGCGGCATCGGGAGTTCCACGATTGCGAACTGGAACTGTATGCGGAAAGGTACGGGTTGAAGAAGCCCGTCTACACCCCCCGCGCGGTCAGCAAAGGCACTGACTTCAGCAATCCATCGATCGCCATCGACCACTCCGCCTGCATTCTCTGTGATCGCTGCATCCGCGCCTGTGCCGCGGTGGAAAATCACATCATTGGTCGGATGGGCAAGGGCTATGCCTCATCGATCAGTTTCGACAACAACAAGCCGATGGGGCAGAGCAACTGTGTCAACTGCGGCGAATGCATGGTTGCCTGCCCGACGGGTGCCATCACCTACGCCGGGGGAAAGGCTCCCCGCCCGCCGGAGGGGGTGTCGATGCTGCTGGCGGAAGACCTGCGGAAGCTGCCGACGCTGGGTCCGATGTTCCGGCGCATCAGCCCCAGTTTTCTGAAGCGGAGCGAAGGGGCGGTGTGGGCCAGAAACTTCAAGAAGGGCGAGATCATCTGCCGGCAGGGGGAGTTCGGCTCCACGGCCTTTTACATCGATTCCGGCGAGGTGGATATCTATCTGGATGTCAATCTGGGCCATCTGCGGACCAGGAAGCGGTCGGGAGGGCTGTTCAACCGGATGTCGTCGCTGCTGTTTTCGCGCGAGCAGGACCCGCGCCGCGAGGAACGGTTAAGCAAATCCATACCGATCGACTCGTCGGCCGGCGACCTGGAATACGGCCGGCTGGTGGCGCGGGTGACAGCGGGTGAGCTGATCGGCGAAGCGGCGTGCCTGAATTTTCAGCCGCGCAGCGCCACGGTGCGGGCCGCCACGGACGATGTGATCGTGATCGAAATGCTGCGGAATGTGCTGGACATGCTCCGCAAGACCCGCGAGTTTCGCGCCGACATGGAGCGCAAATACCGGGAACGCGCTCTGGTCAGCCATCTTCGCAGCGTGCCGATTTTCCGCGATCTGCCCGAAGCCTTCATCAACCGCCTGCGCGACCGGGTGAGCCTGCTTCCGTTTGAGCCGGGGCAGCCCATCGTGACGCAGGGTGATCCGGCGGACGCGTTCTATCTCATCCGCATGGGGCACGTGAAGGTCTATGAGAGCTATGCGGACGGGCAGGTGATGGTGCTGTCGTATCTGTCGCGAGGCCAGTATTTCGGCGAGATCGGCCTGCTCACGCCCGGGGGGGTGAGAACAGCCAACTGCACGGCGCTGGATCACGTGGAAGTGGTTCGGATTGAAAAGCGTGATTTTGACGACATGATCCGGTTGTTCCCCGACATCAAGGCGCGATTGCAGGAAGTCGCCGAGGCACGCCTGCGGGAGAACCGGGCACGGGCTTCGCAGACGCGAACGCTTTCGCTTCCGCAGTACATCGAACAGGGGTTATACATCGCGCAATCGCTGCTGATTCTCGATCTGGAGAAGTGCACGCGCTGCGATGAGTGCGTACGCGCCTGCGCGCAGGCCCACGACGGCATCACGCGACTTGTGCGCGACGGACTGCGGTTCGACAAGTATCTGGTCACCACCAGTTGCCGAAGCTGTCGCGACCCCCTGTGCATGGTGGGCTGCCCGGTGGGATCGATCCGGCGAAAAGGCGACCTGGAAATCATTATCGAAGACCACTGCATCGGCTGCGGCCGGTGTGCCGAGCAATGCCCCTATGGCAATATCAACATGCACCCGATCGGACATGACCGGCGCGATCCGGTCACAGGGGAGGTGGACCACCCCCGCAAAGCCGCCGTCTGCGATCTGTGCACCGACATGTGCCTGGACGAAAACGACGATCCGGCATGCGTATATGCCTGCCCCCACGATGCGGCCCATCGGGTCGATGGGCAGGCGTTCTTTGACCAGTATCTGCTGGGGGCACGAGCGGTATCGGAAAAGATGCAGGCAAAGTGACTCGGCGTCCGGCAGACGGCCGGACGGATGCGGAGCCTGCAACGGAAGGCCAGAATGCTGATCGACCGGCAATCCCGCCCCTGGATCATCCTGACGATCGTCCTGTTTCTGGCGGCGACGGTGCTGTACTTCCCCTATTCCCATTCCACGCTGCACGGACCTTCCGGCAGCAGTTGGCAGGGGATTGCCTACGGCATTGCGGGCACGGTGTTCATGGCTTTTGCCATGCTCCTGAGCCTGAGAAAGCGGTTGCGCACCCTGCGGATCGGCCGGGCCTTCTGGTGGACGCAGGGGCACGTGTGGCTGGGGCTGCTGTCCTACCCGCTGATCCTTTACCACGCCGGCTTCCGATGGGGGCAACCCTTCGGCCTGACCTGGTGGCTGATGACGCTGTTTACGCTGATCGTACTCAGCGGCATCGTGGGGGTTGTGCTTCAGAACATCATTCCGACAAAAATGCTGCGGGAGCTGCCGCTGGAGACCATCTACGAACAGATTGATCACGTAAGCCTGCGCCTCAGCCGCGAGGCCGACGAGATCGTCACCTCCGCGACGCAGTCCCGCGCCGAGGAGGCCTTTGATCGCGAGGCGATTCCCGCCGGCGCCAACCTCGCCACCCTCACGCACTCCACGGCCATGAGCAAGGGACAGGCCTTGTTACAGAAGTTCTATAACGATGAGGTAAAGCCGTTCCTGACCGAACGCAACCCGCGCCGCAGCCCGCTGCTGAATCTCACCACCGCGTCGGCGGCGTTCGACGCCGTCCGTCTGGCCTTGCCTCGTGAACTTCATGAGCATCTGAACGATCTGCAGGATATCGTGGACGAACGCCGGCAGTTGCTGCGTCAGCGCCGGCTGCATCATCTGCTGCACGGCTGGCTGCTGATTCATGTGCCACTGTCGTTTGCCTTGACGGTCCTGGCGGTCGTGCACATTGTGGTGGCGTTGCGCTACCTGTAAGAGCCTGTGGACTGGCGCGGCGCCCGCCCGCACCTCTTGGGTCTTCTGGCGCATCCCGCAGGCCCAAACCCTCTCGCGGAGGCCGCTATGCTCGGCAAAGATTCCCCGGAAATGCGTGCGATCAACACCATCCGCGGTCTGGCGATGGATGCGGTGCAGGCAGCCAACAGCGGGCACCCGGGCACACCCATGGCCATGGCCCCGGTCGCGTATGAGCTGTGGCAGAACCACCTGCGATTTGATCCCAATGACCCGATCTGGCCCAACCGCGATCGGTTTGTGCTCTCCATGGGCCACGCGTCGATGCTGCTCTATGCGCTGCTGCATCTGACGGGAGTGAAGGCCGTCAATGCCCAATACGAAACCCCCGGAAACCCCGCCGTCACGCTCGAGGATATCCGCAAGTTCCGCCAGCTCGACAGTCGCTGCGCCGGTCACCCGGAGTATCGCTGGACCAGCGGCGTCGAAACCACCACCGGCCCGCTGGGGCAGGGCTTTGCCACGTCGGTGGGCATGGCCATGGCCGGCAAGTGGCTGGCCGGAACCTACAACCGTCCCGGTTTTGAGATGTTCAACTTTCACGTGTATGCCCTCGGTGGCGACGGGTGCATGATGGAAGGCGCTTCGGCCGAGGCCGCCAGCCTCGCCGGGCATCTCAAGCTCGATAACCTCTGCTGGATTTACGACAACAACAGGATCACGATCGAAGGCAACACCGAATGGGCGTTCAGTGAAGACGTCGCGACCCGGTTCATCGGATACGGCTGGAATGTCACGCGGGTCGGCGATGCCAATGATCTGGATATGCTCCGGCGAGCGTTCCACTGCTTCAAGAGCACCCGCGGCAAGCCGACACTGATTATCGTCGATTCCCTCATTGCCTACGGCGCACCCACGCTTCAGGGCAGCCACAAGGCCCACGGCGCACCGCTGGGCGAAGAAGAAATCGAAGGCTGCAAGCGCTTTTACGGGATGCCGGAAAAGGAAAAGTTCTACATCGCGCCCGGTGTCTACGAACATTTCCGCGACGGTATCGCGGCGCGGGCCGGCAAGGCGCGGGCGCAGTGGATGGCTCTGTACGAAAAGTACAAGGCTGAATATCCGCAGTTGGCGCAGCAACTGATCCAGATTCAGAAAAGGCAGCTCCCGGACGGATGGGACAGTGCCATTCCGACGTTTCCGGCCGATTCGAAGGGTCTGGCGGGAAGGCAGGCGTCGCAGAAAGTGCTCCATGAAATCGCCCGGGCGGTGCCCTGGCTGATCGGTGGATCGGCCGATCTGGCCCCGTCCACGCTCACGCGGCTGGGCGACCCGGCTGAGAAACCCGGCAACCCCTTCGGCGACTTCGGCCCCGATGGCGTCACGGTCGATGAGCACGGCCCGAAACCGCTGTCGTGGAAGGGTCGCAACTTCCATTTCGGGGTGCGCGAACTGGCGATGGGGGCCTGCCTCAATGGCATGGCCCTGACCAAAGTACGCCCTTACGGCAG
>JAVQWE010000045.1:0-11376 GCA_033579175.1 Phycisphaerales bacterium
GCCCGCTGACAGCGCTGGAATTCCGTGAAGATCAATCGGTTCAGGTTGAGCTGGCCGTGGAACCGCAAGAGCTGGAAAGGCGACTCGGAGGCAGGCCCACCGTGCCCCTGCAACCCCTGTTGCGCGGTGAAGCGAGGGTTTCGGTGGATCAACCGGCCTCGGCGGGGGTGGTCATTCCCCTTCGGCGGCCCGCGTGGGTGGACCAGGCAATTTCCGCAACGGCCGATGCCCCTTCGGCAGGCTTGGCCCTGAAGACGGCTCGACAGGCCGAATTGGCGGCGCAGGATCGGCTTCGGGAAGCGATCCTTCGGCTGGAACTGGAGCCCGGCCGATCCATCGCCGAGCTCACCCGGACCGACTCCCGTTGGGAACGGGTGGTTTCCCGTTTGGTGTCTGAGGCACAAGTGGATCGCGTTGAGTACTTTCCGGATGGATCGACTCGAGTGAGCGTAACTCTCGATGGGCAAAGGATTTGGCGCGAATTGAGCCAAGCCGGTATCCAACCCTTCCAGCGGGGGAAATAAATCGCCGATCGGTTCGTTTTTCTGATGCTGGCGGTGCATCCGTCGACCGCCGAGCCGCTGTTGAATTGCAGTCGTCCACCGCCCGGAGTACTGAAGGCTGAGCAGGAATCCGGGCTGGGTATCGGCCTGCAGGCGTTTCGCCTGCGGGCCGACTTTTTCTCCGTCGCGCGCCTACCATCTCAGGATGAATTCGTTGGATGGCCGAGGCTGGAAGCTGAAGTTGCTGTACGACGGTTTATGCCCGATTTGCGCCGGGGAGATCAATTTCCTGCGCCGCCGCAACCGTCGCGGCGAGCTGGCTTTCGAAGATATCACGGCGCCGGGGTTCGATCCGGGTCGATATGGCTTGACTCTGGAGCAGGCAGTTGGCTTCATGCACGCGGTGACCCCGGACGGGCGGGTTCTGCGCGGCTTGGAAGTGTTCGTCGCAGCATACCGGCTGGCGGGGTTGTCTTGGCTGGCGGCGATCCTCGGCTTCCGCCCGATTCAGCCGGTGATGAATCTGGCTTATCGGTTGTTCGCGGCGGTTCGCCCACGGTTCAGCCGGTCCCAGCCGAAGGATGCCGCTCGACCGCCTTGTCGGGATCAGGATCGGTGCCGGGTTCAGTCGCCGCTGATCAGATGATGCGGTCGTGCAGCGGTTCGCCCGCGACGAACCTGGCAAAGTTCGCCAGGAAATGATCCACCAGCCGCTGCGGCTCGTCCTGCACCCCCCCGGCGATGTGCGGTGTAATCACGCAGTTGGGCGCGTTCCACAGGGGGTGATTCCGGGGAAGCGGCTCGGGAGACGTGACATCCAGGTAGGCTGCCGCCAGTCGCCCGCACGTAAGGGCCTCCAGCAGGGCGTCCTGATCCACGGTATCGCCCCGTCCCACGTTGTAGAATGCTGCTTTCGGGTGCATCAGGGCGAAACGGCCGGCGTCGAACATTTTCTCGGTTCCCGCGGCGCTGGGAAGCAAGTTGACGACGTGATCAGCCTGAGGAAGGGAGGCATTCAGCCGATCGACGGACACGGTTGGAACAGGCTCCGTTCCGGTGGGATGGCGTCGGACTGCCAAAATGGCAGCTCCGAAGGGTGCCAGCAGGTCCGCCAGACGCCGACCGATGGCACCGAATCCCACCAGCAGGACGGATTGGCCCGACAGGACCCTTGCCGTCGGGCGGAGAGCGGGATATGCCCAATCGCCCCCGGATCGCTGGGCATCGATCGCCGATGGGAGCCGACGGTTGTGAGCCAGCATGAAAGCCAGTACGTGTTGGGCGCACGGGTCGGCATAGACGCTGGAACTGTTGGTCATCATGCCGCCTCGTTGCCCAAGGGCTGCGCGTACCTCTTCGCGATCGTAACGTGTGTATCCTGCGCTGGTTAGGTGCACCCATCGAAGGCATCGGGAGGCGATTACGTCGGTGACGGCGGGCTGGCCGAAGGCGATGTCGGCGGTAAGGCATGCGGGATCAGACGCGCCGGCAGTCAGGTTGGTGGGCTCCAGCGAAGCTGCGGGGATCAGCCGGTGGGGGTGGATGCTCCGGCTGATGCGCTGCTGATCCTCCGGAGCCAAATGGACATTGGTCCAGACGGAGTAGCGGGGTTGGCAGTCGGAGGCAATCATGGCTCAGGCTCGATCGGCCGACGGACGAATTGACATTCGGTCGGTGCGTTTTATACTTCCCGGCCCTACGGTACCGGTACGCGCAGAGGTTGTCGAAGGCGCGGGGTGTTCCGAATCGGGGCCGGGCGAGGTGGCTCGCTCGGTCGATTGTGTTTTCGGCGGTGCTGAAGGCTGAACCCCGGGCCGGTGGTCGGACAATCGCTGCCATAGCTCAGCGGTAGAGCGCCACCTTGGTAAGGTGGAGGTCCTGGGTTCAAGCCCCAGTGGCAGCTTTGAACCGGAGAAATGCGGAATGCGGAGTGCGGGATTCGGATTGAACGGGTCAATCCACGCAGGCCGGTGCATATTCCGCATTGAGTTACCCGAATTCCGCATTTGAAGAGGAGACAGTCATGGCAAAGGGAGTTTTTGAGCGGAAAAAGCCTCACGTGAACGTTGGCACCATCGGTCACATCGACCACGGGAAGACCACCCTGACGGCGGCGCTGGCGGCGCGGTCGGCGGCGAAATATGGCACGACGGCCAAGAGCTATAAGGACATCGCCAAAGGAGGGATCGACCGTGACGCGACCAAGACGGTGACCATCGCGGCGGCGCACGTGGAGTACGAATCAGAAACCCGGCACTACGCTCACGTGGACTGCCCCGGGCACGCGGATTACATCAAGAACATGATCACCGGGGCCGCTCAGATGGACGGCGCCATTCTGGTGGTCTCGGCCGCCGACGGCCCGATGCCGCAGACCCGCGAACACATCCTTCTGGCCCGGCAGGTGGGTGTGCCGAAGATCGTGGTGTTCCTCAACAAGATTGACCTGGTGGACGACAAGGAGCTGCTGGACCTGGTGGAGATGGAGGTCCGCGAGCTGCTGACGAAATATGGCTTCCCCGGGGATGAGACGCCGGTGATCAAAGGAGTGGCCAAGGCGGCAATGGACAACCCCTCCGACCCGCAGGCCAACAAGTGCATCGATGAGCTGGTGGCGGCTCTGGACAGCTACATCCCGGTTCCGCAGCGCGAGATTGACAAGCCGTTCCTGATGCCCGTGGAAGACGTTTTCTCGATCAAGGGTCGGGGAACGGTGGCCACCGGGCGAATTGAGCGCGGCAAGGTGAAGATCGGCGATCCTCTGGAGATTGTTGGCTTCGGTGAGACCAAGAGCACGGTGGCCACGGGCATCGAGCAGTTCCAGAAGACTCTGGATGAGGGAATTGCCGGGGATAACGTCGGGGTGCTGCTGAGAGGCATCGACAAGGATGGCGTGGAGCGCGGGCAGGTTCTGGCCGCGCCCAAGAGCGTCAAGCCCCACAAGAAGTTCCAGGCCGAAGTGTACGTGCTGACCAAGGAAGAGGGCGGCCGGCATACGCCGTTCTTCAATAACTATCGCCCGCAGTTTTACTTCCGCACGACCGACGTGACCGGAGCGGCCAAGCTGCCACCCGGGGTCGAGATGGTCATGCCCGGCGACAACGTGACGATGGAAGTGGAACTGATCGCGCCGATCGCCATGGAAGAGAAGCTGCGCTTTGCGGTTCGCGAAGGCGGCAAAACCGTGGGTTCGGGCGTCGTGGTGAAGATTCTGGATTAGAGGCCGGTAGGGACGGCCAAGGCCGTCCCCGTGGGCGCCCCTTGCCTCGGGCGGGGTTTCGAGGTGTAAAATATGGCGAAGGAAAACCGGGAAATGGCATGGCTGCAGTGCGCCGAGTGCCATGAGCTGAACTACCGGACGGAGATAAAAGTCGCCGGCGGTGCGCCCAAGCTCGAACTGAAGAAATACTGCAAGCGCGAGCGAAAGCACACGCTGCATAAGATTAAGAGGAAGTAGCCGGCAGCGGGAGAGTCGGTGGCCGGCGGCACGATCCGCCGGACGGACCGGCCGCCCGCGGTCGACTGCGTTACGCCGGTAGCTCAACTGGCAGAGCAGCCGTCTCCAAAGCGGCAGGTTGCAGGTTCGATTCCTGCCCGGCGTGCTCGAAGTGCCAGTAGAACGGCGGGACGTAATGGCATCCGTGACGCAAGAAGAACCCAAGGCGGGCGCGGAGGATCGCGAACGGACCTCATCACCCGCAGCGCGTCGGGAGGGTGGGGGATTCTTCACGATCTACAAGCCCACGCAGGGAAAGGTTACCCGCCTGGCGACCGGCGCGGGCATCGCCCTGCTGATCGGGATGACGATGTGGTTCCTCTACACGGAGGTTCCGGCGTATTTCGCCGAGGCGCTGCGACCTCCTCAGGCCAACACCAATTACCTGTGGTGGAACATCCTTGTGCTGGTGGTTGGTCTGGCGTTGGCAGCGCTGGGGTGGCGACTGATCAACAAGCCGTCCAATGCCGAATTCCTGATCGCCACCGACAGCGAAATGAAGAAGGTGAACTGGACGACCCGCAAGCAATTGTGGGGTTCGACCAAGGTGGTGATCCTGTTCATGTTCATGATCGCCGGCATCCTTTTCATTGTGGACATGGTGTTTCATTACATCTTTTACTTCCTGAACGTGCTGAAATTCGCGCCGTTTGAGATGTAGGAAAACGCACGGTCGTCGCGGGAATCGGGCTGATCCGACCATTGCACACGCGACGTTTTGTGCTCAACCAATTGGGATCGAACAGGCATTTGAGCCATGCAATTCTTCGTGCTGCGAGTGGCAAGCAATAAGGAAGACCAGGTGCGCGAAAAGCTGGCGCGCAAGGTCAAGATCGAAGCGCTGGAGGACCGCGTCGGGCGGATTCTCGTGCCCACGGAGCGCGTCCGCTCCATGAAAGGCGGGGTGCGCCGGGAGAGCGAGCGGAAGCTCTATCCGGGTTATGTCTTCGTTGAGCTGGAGCTGGACGAGGACGGGCGCATCCCGGACAAGGTCTGGTTCACCATCAAGGAAACCGAGGGTGTCGGAGACTTCATCGGTTCGAATGGCAAACCCACACCGATGAGCCCGAAGGATCAGGCCAAGATGATTGCCGAGGCCGAAAAGCCGGAGGGCGAGGTCACCACCGACATCAAGTATCAGAAGGGCGACAAGGTGCGGGTGACCAACGGCGCCTTCATGAACTTCGAGGGCGAGGTCGAGGAAGTAATCCCCGACAAGGGCATGATCCGTATCGTCACAACGATTTTCGGTCGGCCGACGCCGCTGGAACTGGAAAACTGGCAGATCGAGCGGCTGTGATGATTCGGCCCGACGACTCAGGCGCACCCGTCGGTAGTGTGCGCGGGGATGCCGGGTGTCGCTGGTTCCCCGGCAGGCGGGGAGGATTCTATAAGATCGCCAACCTTTGCCTTTTGACTCGGCGGAATTCGGCCCGTTGACCCCGAATCCCCGATCTTGCGTTCCTTGGGGCTAGTTGTTATGGTTTCCGACCCTCGTGCCAAAGGAAGCATCGCCGGGCGAGGATCATAAGTCATGGCCAAGAAAGAAGTTACAGTTCAATTCAAGCTGCAGGCACCCGGCGGCTCGGCAACTCCCGCACCTCCGATCGGTCCGGCGCTGGGTCAGCACGGGGTCAACCCCGGACAGTTCATCCAGCAGTTCAACGCCGCCACCGCACACCTGAAAGGCAAGGTGGTGGGGGTGGTCGTCACGGTTTACAAGGATCGAACCTTCAGCTTTGAAGTAAAAAGTCCCCCGGCCAGCGTGCTGTTGAAGGAGGCCGTCAAGGCAGAAAAGGGCAGCGGAGAGCCGAACAAGAACAAGATCGGCAAGCTGACAATGGCTGAGTGCCGCAGGATCGCCAAGGAAAAGATGAAGGACCTGAACGCCTTCGATGAAGACGCCGCCGCTCGCATCATTGCGGGGACGGCTCGTTCGATGGGAATCACGGTGGAAGGATAAGGTGAGCCTCGCAGGCACGGCCCCCTTGGCGCGGCTTCAGAAGCCCTTCGGCAGTGCCGAAGGATGAACGAAGATTCGGTCCGGTCCCGCGGTTGGTGACGATCTGGGGTTTGCCGGGCAGGATCGCCGGTGCGAGGGCGGCCTTGAACGTTGCAGGGCAATACCACGGCCCGAAACAGTGGGAGCTTTCGATCGCGACATTGCCGCGATCAAGGAGCGAAACATCCGATGCCAGCTCTTGTCGTCAGAAGATCCAGGCGGTATCGCAAGGCCGCCGAGAAGTTCAATCCCCAACCGGTTTCGCTGGAACAGGGAGTAGACCGGCTGAAGTCCTTCACGCCGACGAAGTTCGATCAGTCGGTGGAGCTGATCTTTTCCCTGGGGATCGACGCCAAACAGGCGGATCAGGCGATTCGTTCCAGCGTGTCGCTGCCGCACGGCATCGGCAAATCCAAGCGGGTCGTTGCGTTCTGCCCGGATCACCTGGTGGAGGCCGCCCGGTCTGCCGGCGCGATCAAGGCCGGCGGGCAGTCGCTGGTGGCAGAGATCGAAAAAGACAATTTCACCGACTTCGACGTCGCCATCAGCACCCCCGACATGATGCGGTTTGTCGGCCGGCTCGGAAAGGTGCTCGGCCCGAAGGGGCTCATGCCCTCTCCCAAGGCCGGCACGGTCACTGCCGACATCGCCACCGCCGTCAGGGAATACGCCGCCGGCAAGGTGGAATTCCGCAACGACAGCGGAGGGAACGTTCATTGCGTGATCGGCAAGCTCTCGTTCAGCCGCGAAAAGCTGATCGAGAACGCACGGGCGATGATTGAAACGATCCGTCGGCTGAAGCCCCCCACGGCCAAGGGGCAGTATTTCCGCAAGGTTGTGCTGAAAGCTTCGATGAGTCCGCCAGTGTATCTGAGCGTGCAGTAGCCCACGGGGTCTGGCTGCGCGAGGGGGCAGGCCGCCTGTCCCGGCTTTGCCACTGGCGCTTGTGAGGGAATCATGAGCAGAAGAGTCAAGAGCCTGCTGGAACGGGAGATCAGCAACCGGCTGAAAGACGTTGATGCCGTGGCAGTGATCAGTCCGCGCGGAATCGACGGTGTCCGCAGCAACCAGTTGCGGCGCAAGCTTCGCGAACAGGGGGTGCGGATGCTTGTCGTGCGCAACACGCTGGCCCGGCGCGCCACCGTAAATCCCCGCTTGCGGGGCTTCGAGAAGCTGCTGGAAGGTCCTTCGGCTCTGCTGTACGGCCGGGCCAGCATCCCTTCCATCGCGCGACTGCTGATCGAGGAAAAGAAAAACAACGAGAAGCTCGAGCTGCGCGGAGTGTTCTTCGACGGCGAAGTCTACGCCGGCGAGGAAGGTGTGAAAGCCGCCAGCAAGCTTCCCACGCGCGAGGAAGCGATCGCGCAACTGGTTTCCGCGATGCTCGGGCCGGGTCGCGCACTGGCTGGCGCGATCAGAGGCCCCGGCGGGAAGATCGCGGGCGTCCTCAAGACGATTGAACAACGGGGGAAATAGCCCGGGAACGGTGCATCGCCGGTGACCGGCTTCGACCGGGCACCGCGGATCCTCTCCCGCGTTAACGTCCGGCAGCCGCACAGCCCTTCGGGTTAAATCGTCTCACAGTGAGACGTGCTCTGCAGGCGGGACAGTGTTCGACACGGTGGGGCCACGATACGGCCCGGAGTGAATTGTCATGGCGGAACTGACGGCAGATCTGAAGGAACTGGCCGACAAGATTTCCAACCTCACGCTCAAGCAGGCGGTGGATGTCGCCACCTACCTGAAAGAGACCTACGGCATCGAGGCGGCCGCAGGTGGCGCGGTCATGGTCGCCGGAGCCGCCGGCGGCGCCGGTGCGGCGGCGGCGCCGGCTGAAGAAGCCAAGACCACCTTCGACGTCGTGCTCAAGAGTGTGCCGGCCGACAAGAAAATCGCTGTGATCAAGGTCGTCCGCGCGGTCACGCAGCTCGGGTTGAAGGAAGCCAAGGACCTGGTCGACGGCGCACCCAAGACGGTCAAGGAAGGCGCCACCAAGGAAGAGGCCGAGAAGCTCAAGAAGGAACTGGAAGAGCAGGGCGCAACGGTCGAGCTCAAGTAGGCATTTTCCGTTTGACGCCTCACGGCGCCTCCGGTGCGCAACCCGCGCCACTGCCGGACCGGGCATCAGCTCATTGTTTGTTCGACCACCAGCCGGGGATCGGGTTCGGTCCCCGGCCTTTTTCGTTTGCGCGGGCTGCGATTCCTCTCGACCGCTGCCCGTGCAGGTTCACCGGATCTGGAGCCGGGGTCTTGGTGCTGCGGCCGATTCGTGAAATCCTTCACAAATCAGCGCAACTCCCTGCCAAAGCTCGACTTACATCAATCGTCGCGGCAAGGCTCGGCAATCGTGACTCCCCGGAGCCAATTCGCCGCACTCGCTCGACCCCATCCTGCAAATCCAGCCCGTCACCCGGCCAATCCCTCAGACCCGTTGGGGCTTGCCAACCTTACGGGAGAACCGGAAGAAATCCCTTTCAATTCCAACGTACTTTCAGATCAGAAGTGATCTGGATCACATTCCCCCCCAGCCTCACTGAGATCGGCAATCCCTTGCCCCCGGCCATTACGGACGCGCCTGGAGTACCGCGAAAGCACGCCCGACGCGGGCGCCAAGCCTGTCAGTCATCGGAACGATCATCACCCGTTACCCGGTTGCGTCGGAAGCCCGTGTCCGCCCCTTGGCTTCCGAGCCTGTCGCTTGAGGCTCTCCAGGAATCGCAGAGCGCTTCCGCCGGCTCAGGACGGTGAGGTTAGGATGGGCCGGCGGTGCGGGGAGTTCGTCTACAGGAGCGTTTCGACGCTCTGCAGAGTATCCAAGGGATCGAGGATGGCTGAATCGTTTCCTGAATCGCCAAAGAGCTGATCGGGCCCGGTGCCACCGTCGAGGAAATCGTTGTGGTTCCCGCCGTGCAGACGGTCGCTGCCGGCATCACCAAACAGGCGGTCATTGCTGGAGCCGCCTTCGAGGGTGTCGTCGCCCTCTCCGCCCCACAGCCGATCGACGCCGCCGTTGCCACACAGCAGGTCGTCGCCGTCGTCGCCGTAAAGCCGGTCATCCCCGTCGCCGCCGATGAGGGTGTCGTGGTGAACGTGCCCGCTGAGGCGATCGTTGCCCGCGTTGCCCGTCAGCGCGTCTCTGCCGCCCCCGCCGGTGAGCGTGTCGTGGGCGGCACCCCCGATCAGCGTGTCGTTTCCTGCGCCCCCCAGGAGGTACACCGGCACCAGCGACGGCGAGGCATCGACGCGGTCATTCCCGTCAGCGGCAAAGATTTCGATGCGCATGACGGCAGAGGCGTCAAACCGCAAACTCGCACCATTGAGCGAGGCTTCATAGCTGCTGCCGGAAAGCGCGATGTCGATGACATCGCCTGCCGGGGTCCCGTTGACTGTCAGCACCCCGCCGGTAAGCGATGCGAACGGACGGACCATGTCCGGGCGGAAATCCCGTTTCACATTCTGTGAGCCGACGACCACGCCCTCATGCACCACGGTTCCGCCGAGAGCGCCTCCAAAGGCAGTCACGGTATAGGTGCCCGGGGGCACGGCAAGAGAGTATCCGCCGCTGTCCCAGGTAGTGGTCTGGAAGCTGGCGCCATCGGCTCGACGGGCGACCACGGTGACACCCGCCAGAGCTTCGCCGACGGTGTAAAAGTCGTCGTCCGTCAAGGAATCGCTGTACGCCACGCCGGTGAGGAACACCCCCGAACCGGAGTAGGCGAATTTCTGTCCGGCGAGCTGGGAAACGAAGCTTCCGCCGCTCTGGTATCGAAATGAGCCATACGCCACGCCGGAGCCGATTTCCTTCATCGCCCCGTTGAGAAGGTTGAGCCGGTGCCCACGGCCAGCGATGCCGGCATCAACGAACAGGCTGCGGTGCAGCGTGGCGATGCTGGCGGGGCGGCTGGACTGCGTCACCGGCCCCATGATCGCCAGGTTCTCGGCAAAGCCCCAGCTCGTTCCGGTGGGATACCCTGCGGCCTGGATGCGGTCTGCGGGTGTTGATCCGCCGGCCCCTTCGTGTTGGAAGAGGTTGTTGGCCAGAAGCCATTCGACGTGGGATCGGGCTGCATCGGTGAGAAAGGGATTGATGGCCAGCGGCTGTCTGGCGGCGGCCGAGAGCGTGCCGGGGGCCAGTCCTTCGTTCAGGTCAATCCCGAAGCGTGCGGCCTCGCCCGCCGGGTCTGAGCGGGCACGGTTGATCAACTCCACCATGTACTGCTCAAGAGCAGTGGGATAAGCCGCGGCCAGCAGGCGACGCGGCGAGAGTGTCTCGATGAAACGCAAGGATTGCACCCCGGGAGACATCGGACGCCCTCAACAAGGACCTGAGCCTTCAGGAGGGATGCGATCCATGGCAGCGCGACATCCGGCGCGGCGCATTGCGGGAAACCGGCATAATCAGCCCAGATTACCGGGCCAGTGGGGCTTCGGATCGGCTTTCCACGACAGATCGGAGCTTTTTGAGCGCCGCCGCTTCAATCTGGCGGATGCGCTGACGCGTCAGGCCCAGCCGGTCGCTCAACTCGTCGTAGCTGGCAGGCCCGGAGCGGTCAAGACCGAAATGAGCCTGAACGATCTGACGTTCGCGTTCCGTCAGCCGGCCGAGAAGTCGCTGCACCTCGTCGCGCAGGAAGAGGCGATTCGGGACAGGCTCCGAGCGATCGGGAACGGAGGAAAGCAGGTCTTCGCCGGCGGCCGAGGCGCTCAGGCTGCGGGCGCGCAGGAGCGGGATGCTGCGCGCGAAGCCCTTCATCAGGGAAAGCGTGGCATACGTGCTGAAACGGAAGCCACGGTGCACATCAAAACTCTCGACGGCGCGCATGAGGGTCAGATTGCCGTCGCTGATCAGTTCCATCAGGTTCAGCCCGGGGCGGAGATGCTTGCGGGCAACGCTCACCACCAGCCGCAGATTCGCGCGGACGATGGCGTTCTTGGTCTCGATGGCGCGCTTCAGGTGGCCTTCCAGTTCTGCCAGTTCGCGCGCCCGGGCAAACTGCGGTTCAAGCTCCCGCCGGGCCATGACAAACCGATACTTGTGATAATTGAACTTCAGGAACAGCGCCCGCTCACGCGCCGGGCTGAGCAGCGGGATGCGATACAACTCCTGGAGGTAGGGGGGAAGGTCCCGCGGCACACGGGTTTCTTCCGGCGACGGTTCCGGCTCCAGCGACTCCTGCTGGAGCATCTGTTCCAGCAGCGCTTCAGCATCCGGGTGACGATACAGCTCGTCATCGATAAACCGGACCTTGCGGCGGGTCAGTCGTGCGATCCGCTCATCCAGAATCACCCGATACACCGCTGACCGCGGACGACAGGCACGCCGGGCCAGGCGATCGATAGACAGTCCGCGGCGGAACAGCTTCAGGATGCGTCCA
>JAVQWE010000046.1:0-11279 GCA_033579175.1 Phycisphaerales bacterium
GGGCAGGCCACGGTTCATTGCCCGCCAACTGACCCCGCCATCGGACGTTCCGAATACCCCGACGGACGAAATCGCCACCCACATTCGTTGTGGCGCTTTCGGATCGATCAGAATGGTATGGAGGCACAACCCCCCGTTCCCCGGAAACCACTTGGGCCGGCTGGGGTGACGGGTCAGGCCGTCGAGTTCGCGCCAAGATCTCCCCCCGTCGCGGCTGACGAACAGTCCTGCTTCTTCAACGCCAGCAAAAACGGTGCCAGCGTCTGTGGGATGCTGCGCCAACTGCCAGATGCGGTTGAACTTCCAACCGGTGGCGGGGGGATATTGCGGGCGCGCTTCCAACTGCCGCCAAGTCTGCCCCAGGTCATCGCTTACCCGAAGAACCGGTCCGTATGCCTCATGAGATGTCGCGGCCCAGATGCGACGCCTGCCGAGGCCTTCCCCGAGCAGTGCATCCACAGACCATCCGGAAAGAAACGGCCCGGACAATTGCCATTCAGTCCGATTCTCATCCGAAACGTAGAAGAACGCGCCTTTCTGAGTTCCCACCATCACGAGAATCTTCTGAGACATTGCCGGTCTCTCCGATCGTCATCCCCGGCGATGGCAGGTCCGCGCCGGCCAGACCGATTGCTGCCCCGGCTCTGCCACCGGTTGTGTTTCACGGGCATTGTAGGTCCGCCGCCGGGAGCAGGCACGGGAGGCTGATCCTGCCGGCATCGTTCGATCCGCCGACGGGTCTGCCGCGCCCAGACCGTTTGCGGATTGCCTGAAAGCCCTTACGATCCTGTCCGACTCTGTTTCCGGGAGACACCCTGACATGCCCCCTCGCCGTTCTGGCCGCCGCGTCATTCAGGAGTTGCTTGAGCCAAGACATCTGCTTGCGGCACCGGTTCTGTCGGAAATCCCGCGCGTCAGCATCCCCGCGACAACCCCGGTGAACGTGCCGATCGTCGCCGACGGACCGACCACCACCCGGCTGGAGTATTCGGCGGCCATCGTCGATGGCCCGGCGGACGGAATCAGCTTCTCCTTCCGCCCGGCAACCAACACTTGGATTCGCATGGACGTGTCCAGTGCGGTGAATCCAGACCTTGAAACCGACGATCTGAAAGGGTCGATGACATTCCAGCTCTTCGACGATACCGCCCCGGACACCGTCCGGCGAATGGTCGGACTCATCAAAGCCGGGTTTTTTGACGGGCTGACATTTCATCGAGTCATTCCCGGCTTCGTCGCCCAGGGCGGCGACCCCAACGGTGACGGCACCGGCGGACCGGGATTCAGCTTCGACGACGAATTCCACCCCGATTCCATGTTCACCGCCACCGGTGCTCTGGCCATGGCCAACAGCGGCAAGGACACCAACGGAAGCCAGTTTTTCATCACCACCGGCGCCCAGCGCGCGTTGGACTTCAACCATACCATCTGGGGCCAGCTTGTGCGCGGCGGAAAGACACTCAACGCGATTCTGGCGGTCCCCACGGACTCGCAATCCGGTCGCCCGCTTTCCCCGGTGAAGATCGATCGCATCCGCGTCATCGAAAACCTCACCGATCGGGTGCTCACGGTTCGGGCCGACCGCAATTCCGCCAATGCGCGGATCACCGTTACCGCCTCCAACGCCGACGGATCAGATTCCACCACGTTCACGGCGCGCGGCGTCGCCAACACCGATGGACAGGGCAACACCATCAATTCCCCGCCGTTTCTCGACCCCGTTGGGGACAAAGTGATGCCGCGCGATGGTACGCTTCGCTTCACTCTCAGCGCGCAGGACATCGATCCGACCACCAATTTCCGGCGCGATCTGGAGTTCGCCGCTGAACTGGTCAACCTCGAAGACGGAACGGTCACGACCACGGGCAACACCGTCACCTTCACCCCGCGCCCGGGACTGGTCGGACCGGTGGAAATGCTCGTGGGAGTCAAGCAGACCAATGCCGGCGCACGCGGTTCCACGACCAATCCGTTTGACATCCAGCGCATCGTGATCGGCGTGGGTGACCGCCGCATTACCGCCGCCGGAATCGCTGATCTGGCCGCCCCTGCCGGCGCGGGCACGCCCGGCATGGTGGTCGCCCGGTTTTCCACCTCCGACCCGGCCAGCGCCACCGGCAGTTTCTCGGCCCGGATCAACTGGGGAGACGGGGCTGTCTCCGACGGCACCATAGTGAAGAACCCCGATGGCTCCTTCAACGTGCTGGGCGATCATCGGTACCGCCGGTCGGCCGATGATTTCCCCCTTACCGTGACCATCACCGGCAGTCGCGGTGCCCGGCGGATCGTCCACGGCAGCGTGGACGTGAGGGATGCCGCGGCGGTGTCGCGGACAGGAACGCTGATGGTCCAAGGCAGCAGCGGGAATGATCGGATTTCGATCCGCCGGCTCCCCGGAGGAAACCTCCGGGTGGAGGTCAACGGGCGAACCCGCAACATTGACGTTTCCACCACGACCGTTCGGAGGCTGCAAGTGAGCGGCTACGCTGGTGATGACCTCATCGACGTCTCTCAGGCGTCCGCGGCCGCAAGGATTGATGCCGGGGGCGGAAGGGACACTGTCCAAGGCAGCCTGCGGAACGATCTGATCCTCGGCGGTGCGGGCAACGACCGGCTTTCGGGCCTGAGCGGCGACGACACGCTGATCGGCGGCGCCGGCGGCGACGTTCTAGACGGCGGGGAAGGCTTGGATTCTTCCGACAACGACTCGGCCGACACGCGAGTTTCCGTGGAGAACCTGATCTGAGGGGCCGCCCCCTCCAAACAGTCGACCGCAAGCCTCCAGGACCGGGCCGCCCGGGCAACGTTGATCCGGCTCTGACCGCATGCAGGAGCGCGGGGGGGGTCGGGGCATCTCCAGCGCCGCCGGCAATCGTCGGGGAAGGCCCCTCAGGCGGCACGCGGCAGGGCAATTTGCAGGTCTTCATCGGCCAGCGTGGAATCGACGTCCAGCAGGCGCTTGCGGATTTCGTCATTCATCGGATCGACGGAAATCACGCGATCCACGACCATTCCGGCCATCGCGGGCTTGCCGCCGCGGAGGGTCTGAACGATCAGGATGCAGGTGTCGTCGGTCATGGGCGCCACCGGGCCGCCAAATCGACCGGCAAGGTCAACCACGCTGACGAACTGCCCGAAGGCCCGGATCACTCCCAGCACGTTCGCCGGCGCGTTCCGGACCGGCGTGATGTCGATGTACCCCACGATTTCCCGGACGCGCGACAGTTCCAGCGAGAACGTTTTGCCCCCGGCGGCAAAGGTGATGCATTTGTTTTCCGGCGGGGAGGTGTCCTTGCGGTTCCGGCTCTTTTTGGAGGATTTGGCACTGCTCATGGGGATGAATCTCCAGTGGATGTCGGCGGTGACGGCGGGCCTGGCCCAAGCCGGCGACGGGGTCGGGTGCCCAGGGGTGTTGCGCCTCCGTGGTCCCGGCGGCGCAGCGCCCCGGGAGGGTGCCCGCCCTTACAGTATCCTCGCGCGCTGCGCCGATTCACCTGCATCAGGCAACCGTATGCGGCCTGAACTCTTGTCGTCTGCAGCCACACCGGCGGTTGAAACTTGTCCGGGACTGGCCGGTTATCGGACCCCGCCACCCAAGGTGCATTTCACCCCCCTTTGCACGGCCGGCTCGCCACCGGCTCGCCGTCATTCAGGCGCTGATGACCCATCCGATTGCACCACGACGATATCGTCTTCGTGGAGCTGGCAATACACCCGATCGCCCTCGTGGATGGCCATTTCTGCGGCGCTTTCGTTGGCGACGATGGCGGTAAGGCGCAGCCCGTCATCGGTGACGACCACCAGTTGGTCCGTTGCCCCCTTGAACAGCTCTTCCTCGACGCGCGCGGGAAAGACATTCGGGCCTTCCGGGCGCGTCTTTTCGATGCGCACCTTTTCCGGACGGATGGAAACGGTCAGATGCTCCACGTTCGGGGGCAGATCAGCGGTTTCAACCACCACATCGAGGCAATCGCCGATGCGAAGGGTTGAATTTCCCCCCTCCTGCCGCACGATCCGGGCCGGCAAAAGGTTGGCCTGTCCGATGAAGTTGGCGACGAACGTTGTCCGCGGGCGGTGATAAATCTCGTCCACCCCGCCGAGCTGCTCGATCCGCCCGCGATTGATCACCGCGATGCGGTCAGACATGGTCAGGGCTTCTTCCTGATCGTGGGTGACGAAGATGAAGGTGATTCCCACCTTCTGCTGCAGTCGCTTCAGTTCAATCTGCATGCCGTGGCGCAATTTGGCATCCAGCGCGCTCAGAGGCTCGTCCAGCAGCAGCACCTTCGGCCGGTTGACGATCGCCCGGGCCAGGGCCACGCGCTGCCGCTGTCCTCCGGAAAGCTGCCCGGGCTTTCGATGTTCCATGCCCTGCAGAGATACCATTTCCAGAGCGGCATCCACGCGCGGACGGATTTCCGATTCCAGCACGCGCTTCATCCTCAGGCCGAAGGCCACATTGTCCCACACACTCAAATGGGGGAACAGCGCGTAACTCTGGAACACCTGATTGACATTCCGCCGGTACGGGGGCACATCCGTCACATCCTGCGGTCCGAGAAAGACCCTTCCGGAGGAGGGGGTCTCAAAGCCGCTGATCATCCGCAGCATGGTGGTTTTGCCACAGCCGCTGGGGCCGAGGAAGGTCATGAACTCTCCGTCGCGCACCTCCAGGGAGACGTCGTCCACGGCTGTGAAGGCCCCAAACCGCTTGGTGACACGATCCAGCCGGACCGCGGGTACGGGAATTGTTGCCTGCGGGTTGATCATCCGACGACGGTCCCGCGTTTGCGCGCCGCCACGTAGTATGTTACGACAAACATCGCGAGCATCGCCATGCCCAGAGCCGCCCCCAGCGGCCAGTTGCGGGCCTGAAAGAACTGGTTGGTGATGACATTGCCGATCAGAGGCTCGGTTTTGCCCCCGAGGATGTCATTCACGGCAAACTGCCCGATGGCGGGGATGAAGGTGATGACAATCCCTGCGGCCACCCCCGGCCAGGTGAGCGGGAGGATGACGGTCCAGAACGATCGGAAAGGGTTGGCCCCCAGGTCAAACGAGGCTTCGATCAACGCCGGGTCGAGGCGTTCGCAACTGGTGTAAATCGGCAGAATCATGAACGGCAGGTAGGTGTAGACCAGCCCGATCATCACCGCCGTCGGAGTGTACATGAGGTCATGCTGACCGATGCGGACAGGCGAATCGATGGCCCCCAGCCAAAGCAGCAGGTCATTGACCCGCAGCCAGTCCATCAGCCGATTCAGGTGCAGCCGGTCGTCTAACCAGGCAAGCGACGCATTGAGCACACCTTGGGACTTTAGGATGGTCACCCACGCGTAAGTGCGAATGAGGAAGCTGGTCCAGAACGGCACCATGATCGCCAGCAGCAGGATTCCGCGCACTCTTGGGGACGATCGGCCCATGAAGAAGGCCACTGGATATCCCAAAACCACGCAGATCGCCGTGGACCAGGCGGCATAGTCGATGGAAACCACAAAAACCTTGATCAGCCCCAGCTTTTCGCGCTCTCCGCGCTCGGCGGGGGTCAACTGCTCGAGGTTCCCCGCCTCCACGCGGGAAATTATATAATGTCGGAACGCCCCCCACCCGATCAGCACGAACAAAACCACCCCGATGACCCGCCAGCGACGCATCAACAGCCCTCCCCACCAGGCCCAGATGCGCCCCAGACCGAAACACCCGGCCAGGATCACCCCGGTCAACCCCGCCCCGACCACCATGGCGTAGGCCAACGCCTTGGCCAGAGGCGCATGCAGGATCGACCGGTATGCGTCGATCGTGAAGTCATAGCTCACCCCGGCCGGCGTCCGCGGCGTGCAGAAGCTGTACACCACCATGATCGCAATCGGCGCGACCACGAACACCACCAGCCACAGCACCAACGGCGCGATCAGCAGCCATGCCGCAAGCCGCGCCGGCCGGCCGGGTAGCGGGGGGTCGGTGACTGGGGGACGGGCAGCCATCGCCGAAGAGACCTCTGGAACTGCCACAAGCGGTTCCGACTCTCACGCCCGATGCAGAATGCCTGCCTCAGGGAGCTTCGTTTACAATTCGCTCTTCAATTCCGTGATCAGTTTGTCGATTTTGCCGGCCATCTCGCCGATGTCACGGAACGTTTCCAGCTTCGGGTTCCCGGGAGGATAGCTGGCCGGGTTCGATCGCTGTTCCTCCGAGAGCAACTCGCGCGCCTTGGCGTTCGGGTTGGTGTAGGGGAAGTCATCGCTGATCAGTTTGCTCACCTCCGGACGCAGGATGTAGTTGATGAACCGATGCGCCGCCTCGCGATTGGGTGCGCCTTTGGGGATGGCCAGGCTGTCGATGAACTGGTGCGTTCCTTCAATCGGCAGGATGTACTGGAACTTCGGGTCCTCCGCATACAGCAGCGCGGCCTCACCCGACCAGACGATGCCGATATCGGTGTCGCCGTTGAGCATGGAGGTCTTGGGGCTGTCGCTGTCGAAAACCTTCACCAGGCGCAGCCACCGGCGGAGGATGGGCCTGGCCTTTTCCAGGTTTTCATCGGTAATGTCGTTGGCTCCGATGCCCAGAGTGGCCAGCGCCCAGGTGACCATTTCCCGCCCGTCATCCAGAATGACGATGCGGTTTCGGAATCTGTCCTGAAAGACATCGTTGTAACCGCGGATGGTGTCCTTGATCTTGTCCGTGTTTACCACGATGCCGACGGTCCCTGCCATCCACGGCACACTGTAGCGATTGCCCGGATCGTGCGCCAGACGGGTGAATTCCGGATCGAGATTCCCTAGATTCGTGAGCTTCGAGTGATCCAGCGGCTCCAGGGCGTTCTGCCGCAGCAGTGCTTCGACGGCATATTCCGAAGGCAGCACCAGGTCATACTTCGTGGCGCCCGCCAGCAGCTTGCTGAGCATTTCTTCGTTGCTGGCGTAGGTTTCGTAGTTGACCTTGATGCCTGTCTCGGCGGTGAAGCCGTCAATGACCCCCTGTGGAACGTACTCGGACCAGGCAAACAGGTTGAGTTCCCGGTTCTGGGCGGCCGCCTGTCCGGCAAGGCCGAATCCGCCAGCGATCAGGGCCAACAGTGTTGCGAACCATCTCATGGCAAACCTCCTGGGTGAAGTGAGTTTTCGCTCAATGCATGTGCATCGTTCAGACAGCGCTGCGCTTCTTCAGAATCTCCGACCCGATCACAAGCACGGCCGTGGCGACGATCAACAACGTGGACACGCTCATGATCAGCGGGTTAGGGTATCGCACGGAGCTGTATACGCGGATGGGGAACGTCTCCGCCCGCGCACTGTAGGTAAAAAATGTCACGACAAAATCATCCATCGACAGGGTGAAGGCCATCAAGGCTCCGCTGATGATCGCCGGAAAGAGGTACGGAACGATCACCTTCCAGAACGCCACCAGCGGCGTGGCGCCCAGGTCCAGAGCCGCCTCCTCCAGAGCCGGGTCCAGCCCCGCCAGCCGCGCCTGCACGGTAATCATCACATAGGGAAAGCAGAACGTGATGTGCGAGAGGATCACCGTGGCGAACCCCGTGCTGAAGTTGATGGTGGCAAACAGAATCAGCAGACTGATGCCCAGAATGATCTCCGGCACAATCATGGGCACCGCCACCAGGGTGTTGATCGCCCGCGACAGCGGATAGCGGAAGCGATACAGCAGCCACGCGGCCGTGGTACCCAGGGTGGTGGCGGCCACCGTGGCGACTGCGGCGATCAGCAGGGAGTTGAACATCGCGTTGATGATCGGTCCGACCGAATCCCGTACCCGGGCGTCAATCTTCGCCAGCCGCTCGCGAGCCACGTCGGCCCCCAGCCAGTCCAGCAGCCTGCGCGACCCTCGTTGCCAGAACCGCTCGCCCTCGCCGACGGCCGCCCGCAACTCCCGGAGGCTGCCGTACCACAGCACCTGATACCACTTGAAGGTCGCCCCCGACCATTCGTTGTTCAGCCATTGCCGACGCGGAACCGGGTCTGCAAGGGTGGTGACGGCCGGCAGGTTCTCAAGCAGTCGCTGGTCGCGGGATGCATCCCGTGGGGGTGCGTCATTGAACGAAGAAACCACCAGCACCAGGATGGGGATGTACAAGAACACCAGGATCAACCCCGTCCAGGCACCCAGGATCAGGTGAACCAGCCTCATCCCCGAGGGCAGGCGCAGCCGTCGATGGAGTCGGAACACCGCCACGCTGCGGTTTGTACCGGAAACGCTCGCGTCCCTGCAATTTCCTGTGATTTGTCAGTAGCTGACGGATCGGGTTGGCCGGGGAACCGGCATGAGCCCGGGCGCGGGACAAGAGCAGGCTCCGGCGACGGTCCGCCATGCCGCCGCATTTCCCCGGGCCGGCGCTCTCGACCGAGCCGGTGCTCTCGACGTGCGGCGCTGCGCTGACGGGCGCTATTGGCGCAGCGCCGGAAACCGGTTCAGTCGAAGTCGGCCTCAAGGCCTGCGCGCTGCGCTGCGTGGTGTCGATCGCGCAGCGCCCGGACGGTTTACGCCATGCTCCCCCCGGCAACCTGAATGACCTGTTCCTGCGCCGTGAAGCGCACAAAGCCCCTGCCGCCGGGATGCCCGTTACCGCTGTCACCCCATCCTCCAAATGGCAATTGCGAGGGGGAAGCCGTCGTGGGCAGGTTGCCGTAGATGTTGCCGGCCCAGAGGCGATCGGCCAGTTGATTGAACCGGTCCCGCGACCGTGTGAACACCGAGGCCGTCAGACCGAAGGGCGTGTCATTGTGCAGTTGGACGGTTTGCGGGTCTGAATCCGAGGGGATTACCACCACGATCGGCGCGAAAATCTCGCTGCGTGCCAGCGTGGAACGTGCCGCATCCTCCGGATTCTCCAGCAGCAATACTGCCGGCTCGACATAGTACCCCACCTTGCCGGCGACGACAGCCGGGACATGCCCGCGTTTGAGCCACTGTCCTTCCGGAAGTTCGATCAGCCGGCGATAGCGTTCGTGGGCAGCCTCGTTGATCAGCGGACCCAGACGCGTGGCCGGATCAAGCGGATCGCCCGGCGCAAAATTGTGAATGGCCGGCAGGAACCTCTCCAGAAACGCCGACAGTACCGATCGATCAACGATGATTCGACTGGTGGCATTGCAGCGTTGCCCGGCGGTGAGACAGGCGGCCTCGGCACACATCCTGGCGGTCTGATCCAGGTCGGCATCGGCGCAGACGATGGCCGCACATTTGCCCCCCAGCTCCAGCGCGAGGTCCTTGCCCAGATCGCCGGCGGTGGCGGCAGCGATGGCTTTGCCCGCCGAAACACTCCCGGTGAATCCCACGGCGCGCACGCGCCGATCGGTCACCAGCGCCTGGGCTTCCTCGGCACCCCCTTGTACCAGAGAAAACACCCCCGGAGGCAGGTTGGCACACATCGCCTGCGCATACTTGGCACAGACGTTCCCCGCCGCCGGCGATGGCTTGAAAATCACCGGATTCCCGGCCGCCAGATAGGCCACGATCTGCCCGTGGGGGAGGTGGATCGGGAAGTTGAAGGGTCCGATCACCACCGCCGGGCCCCGCGGGCGCCGCCGAATCACCGACGGATGCGGCGCATCCGCAGGCACCTCCTCCGAGAGGTAACGCTGCGCATCGGCAAGAGTCAGCTCGAACTTGGCAAGTACGGCGGCGAGCTCGCCCTGGCATTCGCCAAGCGGCTTGCCGGTTTCCAGCGCGATTGCCCGGGCCAGATCGGCCTGAATGGCCTCGATCGCGCCTCGAGCGCGGCGCAGGGCATCGGCGCGCCCGGCCAGCGGCAGCCGCGCCCAGGCATCGGCGGCGGCAGAGGCGGCGGCGAGGGCCGGCTCGACCTCGTCGGCATGCAGTTCAGGCAGTTGGATCGACAGATCTCCCGGGCAATGGTTGCGCCAAGATCGACTCATCGGTTTTTCTCCATGTCTGCCCGAAGCCGAGGCTGCGCCGATTGCCCTTCGCGAGCAAGGATTGCCTGGATCAGTCCCTCGAGCGTGTACGGCGCGGCCTCCGCATCAACGGGCAGATCAAGCGAGCGAAGCGTCCGCGAAGTCGCCGGGCCGATGCTTGCCAGCTTCACGCGCGACAGTCGGCTGCGGCCGTCAGCTCCGAGAAGCGTCAGGAGGTTGCGGGCGCTGCTGCTGCTGGCGAAGGTGATCCAGTCGATCGTACCTGCCTCCAGGGCAGTGAGAAATTCCTCCGGCAGCGAATCGACCAGTCGGGTTTCGTAGATCGGGATGTCGGCAACGTCGGCGGCGCCGGCGGCGCGGAGGCGAGCGACGAGCGTGGGGCGTGCCAGGTCGGCTCGCAGCAGGATGAAGCGCCGGCCCCGAATGCAGTCGCCGGACTCCAACGCATCGGCCAATGCTTCGGCAACGTAGCTGTCGGGGCACAGATCAGCGCGGCAGAACAGATGCTGCTGTACGGCCTGTGCAGTGGCAGGACCGACGGCGGCAATGCGCAGATTCGCCAGGCGCCGGGCGTCAAGCCCAAGTTCCTGCATTCGCCGGCGGGTGAACTCGGCGGCGTTCTGGCTGGTGAAGATGAGCCAGTCGGCACGATCGAGGGAGCGCAGCGCCTCATCCACCGGACCCCAGTCGGCGGGAGGGACAATCTGGATGGTGGGGGCCTCAAGGACGTTGGCACCCAGTTCCTCCAGTCTCGAGGAAAGCCGGCTGGCCTGCTGCCGCGTGCGGGTGACGACGATCGTCTTGCCGAACAGCGGCCGATTGTCAAACCACCGGATGGCGCCGCGCAGCTCCACCACGCGTCCGATGACCGCAACCGCCGGGGCGGCGATGCCGGCCGCATCGGCGTCGTCGGGAAGCTGACGCAACGTCGAGACCACGGTCCTTTGCCGGGGGGTGGTGGCGCGCTCGATCAGCGCCGCCGGCGTCTGCGGGTCCATGCCGTGAAGAATCAGGTTGGAGCAGATGTCCTTGAGCCGGGCGACCGGCATATAGAACGCCAGGCACGGCAGGCGGGCTAGCGCGGCGTAATCGATCCTGTCCGTTGCCGCCTCCGATTCCCCGCCGGTCGTCTCCGAATCCGTGCCGGGGTGACCGGTGACGATGGTGATGCTGGAATTGACGTCTCGGTGTGTGGCCACGATCCCCGCGTAAGCCGCCGCCGCCACCGCCGCTGTGACTCCCGGTACGACTTCGAACCGCACTCCCGCCGCCGACAGCGCCTCGCATTCTTCGCCACCGCGACCGAAAATGAACGGATCGCCTCCCTTCAATCGCACGACGCGTCTGCCGGCGCGGGCGTGCTCGATCATGAGCATAATAGAA
>JAVQWE010000047.1:0-11248 GCA_033579175.1 Phycisphaerales bacterium
CTCCACCGCCAGATCGCGTATCCTCCTGGCAATACTGAGCTTCCGCTCGCGGGTGCGGGCCATCGCGGCCTCCTTGTCCTCGTCGATGCACCCGGCCACCACCGCCGCACCAAACTTCACCGCCAGCTCGCAGATGCGGGCCAGCTTTTCCTCACCTTCCTCGAGGTTCATGGAGTTGAGAACGCAGCGCCCCCCGGCCAGCTTCAAGCCTGCCTCCATGACGGCCGGATCGGTTGAATCGAGCATCAGCGGTGCCGGCAGGGCGTTGACGAACCGTCGGACGACCTCCTGCATGTCGCGCACTCCGTCGCGCCCGACGAAATCGACGCACACGTCGAGCATGTGTGAGCCGTCTTTCAGCTCGTCGCGGGCCATGGAAACCAGCCCGTCCCAGTCTTCGGCCTGCAGCAGCTCGCGAAATCTGCGGCTGCCGTTGGTGTTGGTTCGCTCGGCGATGATCAGATAGCTGTTGTCCTGCCGGATGTCGGCGGCGGAGACGAGCGAGGAAACCTGGGGTTTGCAGACAACCTTGCGTTTCGGAAGAGACGGCGCGACGGCAGGGTCGACAGACGAAGCGACGGCAGGATTGCCACCCGGTTTCTGGGTTTCTTCAGCTCTTCGTTTCTTTTCCGATTCCGCAACTGCCTCGACCAGCAGTTTCAGATGCTCCGGCATCGTGCCGCAGCAGCCCCCCACGATGTTCACGCCGAACTCATCAACAAACCGCATCATTCCCCTGACGAAATCGGGCGGGGTCATGGGGAATCGCGGCTTGCCGTCCACCATGATCGGCAGCCCGGCATTGGGCAGGCAACTGGTCAGCCGTGGCCAATGGTTGCACAGGTAATGCAGGGTTTCGGTCAGTTCCACCGGGCCGAAGGCGCAGTTCAGCCCCAGAACCGCGATATCCTGCCAGGGTTCGAAGGTGGCGACGAACGCCTCCGGATCGGTGCCCGTGAGCATGTTGGCGCCGTTGTTGAGGTCGAACGACGCCTGCACCATGATCGGCACGCGCCGGCTGGCCTCCTTCATGGCCAGCCGCGCCGCGTTCACGGCGCACTTGATGCAGAGCATGTCCTGCATCGTCTCGATCAGGATCACGTCCACCCCGCCGGCCAGAAGCCCGCGCATCTGCTCCAGGTAGCTGTCGAGCATCAGGTCCCAGGTCGTGTGCCCGAGGCTGATCAATTTGGTCCCGGGGCCGACAGCCCCGATGACGTATCGGGGCTGATCCGGCGTCTCAAACCGCTCGCAGGCGCTGCGCGCGATCTCAGCCGCCAGCTTGTTGATCTCAAAGCACCGCTCGGCCAGTCCGGCTTCGGCGAGGACGATCTTCATTCCCCCGAAGGTGTTGGTTTCCACGGCGTCGCACCCGACCGCCAGGAAGGATTCGTGGATTTCCCGGATTACCTCCGGCCGGGTGAGATTGATGATTTCGCTGATGTTTTCATGCCCGAGCCAGTCGCGTTGGAGGTCGAAGGGTCGGGTTTGCAGGTTGGCGCCCATGGCGCCGTCAAGAACGACGACGCGCTCGGCGGCGAGCTGGAGGAACGGTTTTCGCACGGGCAGGCACCGGCTTGCTGCAAGGATGGATCGACCCGATCAGACGCCAAATCGATCATCCGTTCATCCGGATATAGTAATGAATCCCCCGGTCGCAGGCAACTTCCCCCGTCGCAGTGGTTCAGCCGTCACTCTTACCGGTCGATACACCCCGCATGGAGAAAATGCGTGGCTCGGGGACAGCCCCTGCGAGCGATTATGACGGGGTTGATCTTGCCCGATTTGCCCCATTTGCCTGGTTTGCCACCTTCGGCTTGGGGCTGATCAGCAATTTCCTGGCCCAACGAGGCTATGAGCTGACCAACCCGCGGCTGCAAAGCCTGATGCTGGTCACGCTCTTTCTGGGCTTCCTCGCTCTGGTGGGCACGACGCAGATTCTCCACCGCATGCGTGCCGCCGGGCGTTATCGGGCCGTCGGATGCCTGGTGACGGCCGTGGTCGCCTGTTCGGTGGGGGTGGTCCTGCACGGGCTGAGCTTCGTCGCCATCGGCTGACTGCCGCGATATCCTCCGGAGACCGTTCCCCGGAGGACCTCGTGAAGCTCACCGGCTTCCTGTCGGCTTTCACCGCATTTGTGCCTCTGGCTCTGGCGCAGATTCCCGCCGCCACGGTGCCGCAGGGTCTGGGTTTTAACATTCACTTCACCGACGAAGTGCCCGGCGAAGTTGCCCAGATCGCCGCCACCGGTGCCCGGCTGATCCGCATGGACTTCAGTTGGGTGGATATCGAGCGATCGCGGGGCGTGTACGATTTTGCTGCTTACGATCGCCTGCTGGCGGCTCTGGAGCGTCACCGCATCCGTCCCATCTTCATCCTCGACTATGCCCACCCGCTGTACGATGACAACCGCTCCCCCGACACCGATGAAGGCCGCGCCGCTTTCGCCCGGTTTGCTGCTGCCGGCGCCAGCCATTTCCGCGGCCGAGGCGTCATCTGGGAAATCTACAACGAGCCGAACATCTTTCCCTTCTGGCGTCCGAAACCCAACGTGCAGGATTACATCAAGCTGGCCGAGGTGACGATGCAGGCGGTTCGCCAGGCCGATCCCTCGGCCACGATCATCGGTCCGGCCTGTTCCGGGATCGACCTGGATTTTCTGCGCGTCTGCCACGAGGCCGGGCTGTTGCGGCAGTTTGCCGGCATCAGCGTTCACCCCTACAGCCAGCGCGGCCCGGAGCACGCCGAGGAAGGCTACCGGCAGTTGCGCCGTCTGCTGCGGCAAACCGCGACGAACGCTGCTTCGAGTGTTCCGCAGCGGCTCGGCGATTGGGCGTCGGTGCTTCCGAGTCCAATGACGCCCCCGATCCTCTCCGGAGAATGGGGATACAGCGACATCTGGACCGGCATGGACCGTCGACGACAGGCCGCCATGCTGGCGCGTCAGTGGCTGTTCAACTACTCACAGGGCGTCCCGGTGAGCATCTGGTACGACTGGCGCGACGACGGGCTCAAACCCGATGATCCGGAGCACCATTTTGGCGTCGTTGAGCATGAGCCGCGCCCGCGGTTGAACGAATCCGAGCCGCCCTTCACACCCAAGCCCGCCTACGATGCCGCCTGCGCGTTGATTCGTCAGTTGGAGGGTTTCACGTTCCAAAGGCGCATCTGGACAGGAAATGAGCAGGACTGGTTTCTGCTGTTTTCGCGGGGGAGTCAGGTGCGCATCGCCGCCTGGACCACCGCGCCCGCTCCCCGGCGCGCGGGGATTCCGCTCAGCTCTGGCAACGTGCGCCTGTTCGATCTGTTCGGGCAACACCGCGATACCCTCGACGGCTTCGGAGACGCCGCGTGGCTGGAACTGACCGGAGAGCCGCAGTATCTGGTTCCCGATGCTCCCAACGCGGCGCTGCGCCTGGCGGCCGCCTGGGAACCGGCTGTACTGGAGATCGATGCCCGCCTCGAACGCTCGCGCGGAAGCGTTCGATGGATCAGCCGCATCCACAACCCGCTGAACGAACCGGCAGGGGTGCTGATCACGACGAATCCCCCTCCGGCAGACGCCGTAGAATCGGTTCATCGACGACTGCAGCCGGGTGAATCGGCGGAATTTGGAGTCGATCTGCCGTTGCTGCGCCGACCGGGGGTGCAGTTTGCCGAAGTCTTCCTCTGCATCGCCGGCTTTCGCCACCCGATCGGCCAGCGCGTGGCGATCGAGTGTGTCAATCCGGTTCAGGCGGAACTATGTCCGCTGTCGCGCAACGACGTGCAGCTTGTCGTGCGCGTTCCGCCCGGCGAGGGTTTTTCCGGAACCCTGCGTCTGGAGGGGGAATTTCTCGATCCGCAACAGAATCCGCAGCTTCCCATTGCGCTCGACGTCGGCGGCGAGCCGTTGCGGAAGCTCATCCGGCTGACGGAATCGCGTCCGCAGCGGCCGCAGGTTGCGGTCTGGATGGAGGATGAGGCCGGGGCGGTGGAACTGGCCTCCGTCAGATTTCAGGAACTTCGCCTGCACCCGGACCTGTGGAAATCCGAAGTGGAGGGGGACGCCTCGGTCCCTGCCGAGCATCACACCCGGTTTTTCCCATCGGCCGAGGGTGGATCGGCTGCGCCTGCTGCGACGGAGCCTCGTCGTGCGACCGCTGGCCCGCCGTCGGTGGCAGAGGACCAAGACGCGATCCCGCCGGGGCTTGCCGCAGCTACCGATGCCGTGCGGATCGACTACCGCTTTGCCGCCGGCTGGCGTTATCTGCTGTTGCAGGCGCAGACGGGGCATGAGCCGATCGTCGACCGTCCAGCCACGCTGGGTGTGTGGGTGAAGGGGGATGGCAGCGGCAACATTCTGCGCTGCCGGTTTGTCGATTCCAGCGGTCAGACCTTCCAGCCGGACGGCCCGAAGCTCAATTTTAACGACTGGCGGTACATCACCTTTCCGCTGGATGGACGCCGCAGCGGGCACTGGGGTGGGGATCACAGTGGGATTGTGCGGTATCCCGTCCGCCTGCAGACCCTGCTGCTGATCGATTCGGCGGCGCGGCAGCCCACCGCCGGGGGCGTCTGGGTTGCCGGCGCGAGCCTCCTTGAGGATTAAGGCCCCGGGGCAACGCTTGTGGTCGGGTGATCAGAACCCTCCGGATGGCTGATGCGACGAAGCAGGACCATCCGGTACCCGGGCAAGGCGGATGTGGGCAGCTCGACGTAGTTCCGGTCGATCCAGTCGGCCAACTCCGCAGCGTAGTCGCGCGCAAAACCCTGCGAACCGAATTGCCCGACATCCGTCGGCACGACAACCACAAAATCTGGTGGATTCTGCTGATATGACCGCAAGATTTTGTGGCCTCCAAACATCACAAACTCTGGGGGCAACAGGGTGACGAAGGGTGTGGGATTGCGTCGAGCGGTGAGGAAGTTGATCATCGCCCCCTCGGGCACCGCCGACAGCGTGGCGTCGCGGGGGACGATCAGGTCAAGCTGCTCCAGCAGAAGCTTCAATGCCCTGCCCCGCGGGTCCGAGCCCGATTGCCCGTCGGAGACGCGGAAGGCGTTGGCGCCCGTGCCAATCCACAGCGGCTTGGTGGCAAAGACGCGGTGGTAAAACTCCAGGTGCAGCAGGATGATCGTCAGGATCACCGATCCTCCCAGCGCCGTCGCCCGCGACCGACCCCCCGCCGGCAACCCGTTGGCCGGGCCGAGCAGCGTGGGTGAGGTCAGCAGGGCCACCACCGCCAACGTGGCCGGCATCGCCAGGACGAAGCCGTAATGACCCACTTGCACGGCCAGCAGCATTTTGGCCATCAGCAGCAGCGACAGCGTCAGCCACATCGCCCAGCAGAGGTTCGAGCAGGTCGGGCGAAGCCACGCCCTTCGCACGGCGAACACCAGTGCCACCGCCACGATCAGCGGAAGCCCACGAAACGCCAGATGCCAGGGAAAATGACGCCCGACGGCAAACGCTGCCGCCGGGAAAATCACGGCATACAACCATGCAGGCCCGGCTGGCAGATTCCCGATCGGTCGGAGCAGCACCCACCGCAGGCCGATCAGCCCGGCCATGCCCGCGGCCGATGCCAGCATGGCGCGCGCATTGGCCACCGGGTTATCCCATCCGGCGATCGAGCGGTAGAACGGCATCGAGGTCAGCCGCGTGTCCAAGGCGTAATACGCACCCCCCAGAATTCCACGGCTCGCCGTCGAAATGCCCACCGACAGGGTCAGTAGCCCCCACGCCAGCCCCACGACCGCCGATCCCGCCCCGATCACCAGGGCGGCGCGGCGCACGCGTGGGATCGGTCCCTCGCAAAGCATCAGACCCACAAGCGTCGCCCCCGCCCCGGCCAGAAACACCTCCAGCTTGGTCAGCCACAGCAGGCCCAGCACGACCCCGATCGCCGGGGGCAGAATCGGCCGACCGGTTCGGGCGAATTCGGCCGTCAGCCACATCCCCGCCAGCGCCAGCAGCAGACCATGGGTCAGCTCATGGGAGTAGGGCGTGAGGTAGTTGTAATTCCCCACCTCGACAAACTGCACGCAAGCGAACAGCGTCAGCAGAGTCAGACACGCCCAGGTGGCCGCCTGCGTTCCCCCGGCGCGATACAGTAACCGCCAGCTCAACCCGACGATCGCGATCAGAATCCCAAGATTCGCCAGCACTAGCGTGCGAATCGAGCTGCCGAACAGCGCAAACAACAGCGCATTGAAGTGCACCGACAGCGGGCCGTTGAAATGCTCGACATCCCGATACAACGCAGCGCCGGAGGCAACCTGCCCGGCGAGGTACAGCTCGCGCCCGAAGTCGATCAGCGGATCAGGCCACTTCAGCCAGGTCCACGCCAGCATCGCCACCAGCACGCCAGCCAGCAGAGCGACGTGATGAAGCACACTTCGGCAGGCGGGCGAAGGGTCATCGCTCATGGTCGGCCCGCCGCAGAATTCTGACCCCGAACGCCCCGGACGTGAACGGCTCTGCACCGATCGACCAGATCGGGGTGTAATTCGTCTCGATCCAGCGCGCAATCGATTGGCCATAGTCGCGCCCGAAGAATCGGGCGGCGTAATCGGTTTCGTCGGCGTGCACCAGCACGACGAAATCCGGTCGGGTGGCGCGCAGCGAATTCAGCATGGCCGTCTGACCGAACATGATCTGCGCCGGGCGCGTAAATTGCAGGTGCGGCGTGGGATTGCGCCGCCGGGCGAGATAGCCGATGATCTGCCCGTCGGGGACGGCCACGACGGTGCTGTCGGGCGAGGTGTGCTCGGCCAGCAATCGCGCCGCAGCGTCGATCATCGCCGCGTAGGGCAAGGCATGGTAGCGGTCGGCGCCCGCGCCAACGGTGACCGGTTTGTTCAGGTAATGCCTTGCGGAAATCAGCGCCAGCGTCGCGCCGATCGCCAGGAGCGCCCCCAAAGCCGCTGCCCGGCACGGCGCCCCCGGCAAGCCCCGCCGCGCAACCCATCGGGGCAGCCAGCCGACGGCGCCGCCCGCCAGCAGCGCCGTCGAAGGCATTGCCAGGGCAAAGCCGTAATGAAACATCGACAGATTCAACAGCATCTTGGGGGTCAATCCCAAGCCCAGAAGCGCCAAGCCCATCGGTGCCACACGACGGGCGAGGTGGTTGGCGTCTGCGCGATTCCGCCAAGCACCGATCGCGCCGATGACCACGGTTCCCGCAAGAATCAGCGGCATCGGCCGCACCACACTGCTCCAGCGGGCATCGATCGATCCCACCACCCCAACCACGACCACCGCGAACCCAACCGACCCGGCGCGACAGACCCACCCCCGCACCCCGCGGAGCAGCCACGAAGCCCCCAGCCCCACTCCGAGCAATGCCACATAGCCGCCCAGCCAGCGAAGGATCGACAACAGGCTTTCGCCGGGGTTGTCGGTGCCGGCAAGGCGCTGGAAGAACGGCAAGTGGGTCAATTCGCGATTCCCCAGGTACTTCCACGATCCGGCCAAACCTGAAGCAGCCTGGGAGGGTGCCATTTTCAGGCACAGCAGCCCGAAGGCCACCACCACGGGAATCACCGCACAGATCAGCGATCCGATCAGCGGACCCGCGATTTCGCGCCCACCGGCACGCCGGGAAGCGGCGATCAGCCCCCAGGCTCCCATCCACGCCACCACCGCTGCCAGCAGCACCTCCGCCTTGGTCAGTGAAATCAGCCCCAGAAGCAATCCCCCGAGGCAGGCATATCCCATTCCCGCCCCCTGCGCCAGGCGATGCAACACCCACAGCATCCCCACCGACAGCGCCACTCCCTGCGACAGCTCATGCGAATACGCCTGCACGAAGCTGTAATTGCCGAGCGATGAAAGATGCGCAAAGACATGTCCCACAAGGACTAACGCACAACCTGCCGTCGCCCCGAAGGCGCCGCAGAAGCATCGCAGCAGCGCGTACAGCAGCCCGAGCATCACCCCGCTGATGCAAAGGTTAAACCAGGCAAGATAAGAAATCCCCGCCCCGAAGATTCGGAAAATCACCGAATGAACGTAAGCGGAAAGCGGGCCGTTGAAGTATTCGATGTCGCGATACAGCGCCTCCCCCTCGCTCAACCGCCAGGGAACGTACACCTCGCGCCCGAAATCGACGTGCCCGTCCAGCAGCCGCATCCACGTCAGCCATGCCAGCAGCAGGAACAAGGCGACCAGCAGCAGCGGTCCGGCCCATCGGAACGGGTTGAAGTCGGCATCCTCGGCACCATCCCCGGAACAGCCCGCCGTGGGGTTCCTGCCCGTCTGTAGACGCCCGTGAGGGCCTGGAGCCATGTTCGGCGCCGTCAAGGCGCTGCCTCCGTGGTTGCCGCAACCGGCTGCGCAGCCACGGGACGGCTCTGCCGAAGCCGCACCGACGCCAGCCACACTGCCGACGAGGCCAGAATCGCCCCGGCCAGCAGAAACGGAGCGGTCACATGCCCGATGAACACGGCGCCGGCCACCACCGGCCCGATCACCCGCGAAAGGCTCATCAACGCGTGCATCACCCCAAAGGTGATGCCCTGAGCATCCGGCCCGGCCGACTGACTCACCAGCGAGCTTTGCGTCGGCCACCAGAGCGATCGTCCCACGGCGTTCAGCACCGTGGCCACAATCACCGCCGACACCGACGCCCGCATGGCCGCGTAAAAGTAGATCCCCTGAGCCAGGGCGGCGATGAGCGGTCCGGCGATCAGCAGTCTCCATTCCCCCAGCGCCCGCACCAGCGGTCCGATCAGCCCGGCCTGAACGATCACGATGATCACGCCCACCAGCGCAAAGAACCAGTTCACCGCGACGTAGCCGTAATCAAACACCTCTGACAGATACAGCGCGAAATAGGGCTCGAGCATGACGAACGCCAGCATCGAGGCAAAGCCGACCAGCAGCAGTTGCCCGATCACCGGCTGCCGCAGCACCGGCATGAAATGCGAAGGGTGCCACCAGTCGTTGCGGCTGCTGTGCGCACCGGGTTTGCGCGATTCCGGCAGAAACGCGATCGTCATCGCGCAGGCCACCCCGCTCAGCGCCGCCGCCCCGAACGCCGGCGCCGCATGGTGAATCAGGGAAAGCACACCCCCCAGAGCCGGACCGGCCGAAAAACCAATCCCGAAGGCCGCCCCCAGCAGGCCCATCCGGGCTGCGCGATTTTCCGGCGTGCTGATGTCGCCAATGTACGCGTGCGCCGCCGAGATATTCCCCCCGGAAATCCCGTCAATCACCCGCGAAAGATACATCAGCAGCAACGCCAGTTGCGTGTTCTGCCACTGGTGGATCATCGTCCACCCCAGCAGCAGATAGCCCGCCACCGTCCCCACCTGCGACAACGCCAGCACCGGACGACGACCGAATCGATCGCTGATCAGACCCATCACCGGACCGGCCACAAACTGACAGGCCGAAAACAGGCTGAACAGCAACGCCACCTGAAGCGGCGAAGCATCGTATTCCCGGGCATACAACGGCAACGACGGAATGATCACCCCGAAGCCGATCATGTCCGAAAGCACGACCAGCCACAGGATCAGCATCGCCGAGCCGGGCCTCCCGGAGCCTCGGGCATATTCCAGGGGAGCAGAAGACTGCATGAACCTCGGGAGTGTAAAGCCGGCAGGCTGGCAAGTCATCCCATCGACCCCGGATTGTCCCGCTCGAACGGTTCCGCAGGCTTCCAGCCACACTCACAGGAACCTGCCACCAAGCGGCATCCGGCACCGACATTCTCAGGACAGCCCGTCGAAAGTCAGCAATCCCGGAATGACCGGTCCCCAGAACGTCGCGCAATCCCGCAAGCGGACCCCTCGCCGGGGGACGAAGGCGGAAGGCAGCAGCGGCAACCCGGGCGCCAGCGCGGCGACGGTAGCGGGCGCGGCATCGGCGCGGTTTGCAGGCTCCCGTTCGGGAACGCAATCGCGCGCGCCGCGCCCGACTGGTTCCCGGCGCGCAGCGCCCCGGCGGGAAAATTTCCAGAACGTCCGGCGCCGGAATGCAGAGCCGGCAAGGGTTTGCCAGCGGGGCGCGCCCCCGGAGCGCTCGCAACCGCGCAGCGCCCCGGGGAAATACGGGAGGCAGCTTCTGCGATGACCCACGCTTCGAGCCATGGGACGGCAGCACGATTCCGACGGGCACCGATCGGGATGCCCAACCCGATGCGCACCCGGGAAATCGACGCAACGCTGCGCCGGGCTCAGTCGCGGTCCCCGGCGGGCGTGATTGTGCGAAATTGTGCGGATTTGTGCGGTTTTGAAAAACGCCTGTGCCCTGCACAATCCACCGCACAAGGGTCCTGGGGAGTCAGGCGGGAACTGGCGCGACCTCGGGAGCCGGACAGGTCCGCAAGAATCCGCAAATTTCTCCGGCAGACTTGGGGAGCTTCCGAGGCAATTTACAGGGCTCCCGCGGCCGAGGCTGATCGTAAACTCATAAATGCTAACGACTTACGGCAGTTTCTGCCGGGAGGACAGCAGGTTCGTCTAGGTCCGGGATTCCGACGGCAACCGGTTATTGGGGCGTTTGGTCGCACCCGGTTGGGAACGGAACCGGTTGCCGTGGCGTCGCTGTGGGGTATGGTTGATCACGCTCCCATGGGGCATGAGTGTCAGGAGCTTCCGATGAGTCACCGAAGGGATCGTTACCCTACGCTGCTGGAACCTCTGGAAGTCCGTCGTCTGCTGTGCACCAGCCACTTTGGGGATGCCCGCGCCATGGAAGAGCTGTCGGCGAGTCAGGTGGCCGAGGCGCGGCAATCGTCTCCGACGGTGACCAACACCCCGTCGTTCATCCGTCGGATCAACTTTCAACCGGACGGGTCGAATCCGGTGCCCGATTTTTACCGGGTGGACACCGGCGCGCCCTACGGTCTGCGCAGCAACGGTCTGACGTACGGGTGGTCGGCAGATAACCGGGATGGGCGCGACCGCAACGTGCTGGACGATCAGCGATATGACACGTTCCATCACCTGCAGAAAAACGGCGCGAATTACTCCTGGGAGATGCTGGTTCCCAACGGGACGTACACGGTGCGCGTGGTGGTGGGCGATCCGTCGTATCACGACAGCGTGTATCGTGTGAACGTCGAAGGGCAACTGGCCGTCAACTTCACCCCCAGTGCCGGCAACCGCTTCGGAGAGGGGACGGTGACGGTGACGGTGAATGACGAGCGGCTGACGGTGAGCAACGCCGCGGGCGCGGTAAACAACAAGATTGCGTTTCTGGAGATCTGCGGCGGGGGCGCGCCCCTGCCGGTGGTGTCGCTTACGGCGTCGGACG
>JAVQWE010000048.1:0-3256 GCA_033579175.1 Phycisphaerales bacterium
GTCGTTCGGATACACCGGCGTGTGCATCTGCTTCTGGAAGAGCGTCAGCGGCGGCGAGCGCAAACGCACCACCACCTCGCTGACCTTCTGCGGGAGAAACTTGCCCGTACGCAGGTAAAACGGCATGCCGCTCCAGCGCCAGTTGTCGATAAACAGCTTCAGGGCAACGAACGTCTCGGTCTTGCTGCCCTCCCTCACGCCACGGGCTTTGAGGTATCCGTGGGTGGTGATATCGCGCTTGCCGTCGTTGTAGGTTCCGCCGGCGTACTGCCCGCGAACCACAAACTGATCGACCTGAGCAGGCCGGATCGGCCGGATCGACCGGTACACCTTCACTTTCTCATCCCGGATCGCCTGGGCGTCCAAAGCGCTGGGGGGTTCCATCGCCACCAGGGCCATGATCTGAAAGATGTGGTTCTGCACCATGTCGCGCAAGGCCCCGCTGGTGTCGTAGTAGCCGGCGCGGTCATCGGCGTTAACGGTCTCGCCGACGGTGATCTGCACGTGATCGATGTATTTGTAGTTCCACACCGGCTCGAAGATCGAGTTGGCAAACCGCAGCACCATCAGATTCTGGACCGTCTCCTTGCCCAGGTAATGATCGATCCGGTAAATCTGCTCTTCCCCCAGAGTCACCAGACACGCTTGATTCAGCTGCCGCGCCGAGGAAAGGTCCCTCCCGAAAGGCTTCTCAATGATCACGCGGTGATACGGCGACTGGTTGGCATGACGCACCGCACAACCCGATTTCCCGAGATTCGCCACAATCGGCTCGAACACCGCCGGGGGGGTGGAAATGTAAAACAGCCGGTTTCCGGCGGTGTCGCATTGCTGGTCGATCTGCCGCAGTCTTTCTTTCAGCCTGTGAAACGAATCCTCCTGATCATACTGCCCGGTGTGGTAGAAGATCCGCCCCTCCAGGCGCTTCCAGATCGCCTCGTCGATGGCTTTGCCCCCCTTGAGGCTGCGGGCGTGTTCGAGGATGGCCTTGCGGCAATCTGCGCGATATTCCTCGTCGGTCATCGGACTTCTCGCATAGCCGATCAGCGCAAACGACTCCGGCAGAAGTCTCTCCCGAGCCAGTTCGTAAATCGCCGGCACGAGCTTCAGCTTCGAAAGGTCGCCACTGGCGCCGAAGATCACCAGGGCACAGGGGGCTGCTGTGGGCATGAAAGGATTCCTCGCAACTCGCGCGGCCGGGCGGCAAATCACCGCCGCCACGGCGCAACATCGCCACGGATTAGAACCTATCCCGGCCGTTTGGCAAAACCGCGAAACGGTCGCCGCGCCTGCCACCGGTACGCCTGCCCACCGTGCCTGCTCCCCTCGCACCCGCCACCGGGCCGCAGGCGCCGGCGACGCCGCAGCCGTGCCGAAGGTGGCTCAGGCGGCCTTGACGGCGGCGGTCACTTTACGCGCCGCATCGGTGAGGTCGGTCGCGACCAGGAGCGTCGGCAATTCCGGACGCGCCGCAGCAAGGATTTCCCGCGCCCGTTCGACGTTCGTCCCTTCCAGGCGCACGACTACCGGCACCTTGAATCCGATCGATCGCCCGGCCGAGACCAGCGCCTCGGCGATCAGGTCGCAGCGGGCGATTCCCCCGAAAATGTTCACGAGAATGCCGCGCACCCGTGGATCAGACAGAATGATCCCGAAGGCCTCGCGGGCGCCCTCGGCCGTCACGCCTCCCCCGACATCCAGGAAATTCGCCGGTTCCCCACCGTGCAGTTTGATGATGTCCATGGTCGCCATGGCCAGCCCCGCGCCATTGACGAGGCAGCCGATCTGCCCTTCCAGCGCGATGTAGTTGAGATTGGCCTTCTTGGCGCGAACGTCGAGAGGTTTTTCCTGCGATTCATCGGCCATGGCTTCGATATCGCGATGCCGGAACAGCGCGTTGTCGTCAAAATTGAATTTGGCGTCGATGGCCAGCAGCTCGCCGGATCGGCTCAGCACCAGCGGGTTAATCTCCGCCAGGCTCGCATCGGTTGCGAAAAACGCTCGTGCCAGATTCTCGATCAGCCGCGCCGCCTCCGTTGCCCGTTTCCCGGAAAATCCCAGTTGAAAGGCCAGTTCGCGGGCGATATAGCCCTGCATCCCCAGCAGAGGGTGCAGCGGAACTTTGAGTACCTTTTCCGGCGACCGGCGGGCCACTTCCTCGATCTCCACGCCTCCTTCGGCGCTGGCGATCACCGTCACGCTGTTGCGCGCGCGATCGACGGTGAGCGCAACATAGTATTCCTTTTCAATCTCCACTCCGGGCGCCACCAGCAGCACAGAAACGGGCACGCCTTCCGGACCGGTCTGCACGCTCACCATCCGGTTGGACAGCATGAACTCTGCCGCCGATCGCGCCTCGGCCGACGTGTTCACCAGCTTCACGAAGCCTGCTTTGCCCCTTCCCCCGGCATAGACCTGCGCCTTGACCACGCACCTTCCACCCCCGAAGCGCTCAAACGCCGCCGCCGCCTCCTCAGGCGTTCGCACCACCTCCGCCGGCGGGACGGGAACTCCGTAGGATGCAAGAATCTGACGCGACTGATATTCGTGGATTTTCATGCCGTAGCTCGCTGTGGCGTGATGTCAACCCGAAGCCGGCCCGGAATGACCATACACGCTACACGGGGCGAATGCCAGATCAGCGGCGCGCCGCTGGCGGCTGCCAGCGCAGTGCCCGCGCCCGCTGATACGCGTCGGCAGCGTACACTCGAAAGAGCGCCGAGCCGGCTGCCAGCATTCCCGCAATCCACAGCCAAAGGACGGTGGATCGCCGCATCAGGATTGACGCCGCCACCAGCACGGGCACGGCGACGACGGCGCCGGCGGCAAGGCGCTCGGAAGCTCGCAGGAATCGGCGGCATTCCGACATCTGATATCGCCGTCGCTCGATCCGATCATGCTGATCTGCGCCAGCCATGGGTGCTCCAGTCCTACCCGATCGCCGGGCAACTGGCGATTGCCTTTCGGAATCAACTGATGCATAGATCAGCAATCGTGTCGGCCCGTGATTACGCACTGTGGCAGCTCGATGGGATTGAACTGCCCGGCTGGAAGGCGCACCGTCTTCGGCGGCGCTGCCCACCTCCCGAAGACGCCCGCGACATCGCGCTGGCGGAACAGCTCCGGGTGGGGGTGATCAAGAATCTGCTGTGGCTGCAGCACCTGATCTCCCATCACAGCGGACGGGACGCACGTGCGCTCGACCCGCTGGTAGGCAGGATTCTGGCCTTGGGACTGTATCAATTGCGGTTCCTCA
>JAVQWE010000048.1:3266-10955 GCA_033579175.1 Phycisphaerales bacterium
CCCGCGAGCGGCCGTCGATGAAGCGGTGGCTCAGGCACGCCGCTTCGGTCGGGCATCGGCCGCCGGGTTCGTCAATGCCGTGCTGCGCAACGCCACGCGCAACCCTGATCCGACGACGGTTGATCCGGCCGTGCGATGGTCTCACCCCCCGGAATTGCTGAACCGGTTCATCCAACTGACCGATGACCCCGCGCAATTGCAAGCCTTCTGCAGGCACAATAATTCCGAACCACCCACGATCCTGCTGCTTGCCGAAGGCGTCGCGCCGGAATCGCTCGCCGCACCGGGCATTTCCCTGATTCCCCACGCGGAGGGCCACCGCCTGTATGTCGCGCAGCCCGCACCGCGCAAAGCTCTTCTGGCGGAATGGGCCAGCCGCGGTGTTGCTCAGGTGCAGGACCCCACTGCCGCCGGAGTCGTGTCGAAAATGGACATCCAGCCCGGTATGACCATTCTGGATCGCTGCTGCGGGCGCGGCACCAAGACCCTTCAGATGGCGGCTGCCACCGGTCGGGGCGGGCGGGTTTTCGCGATGGATTGCAACGCGGCCCGCTGTCAGGCCCTTCGTCAGGCGCTGGCCCACCGCGCGCTGGACCATGTGGGGGTGATCGAGGCTTCGCGGCTGGTGGATGCTTCGGTTGTCCTGCCGCAACAGTTCGATCGTGTGCTGGTGGACGCCCCCTGCAGCAACAGTGGAGTCCTGGCGCGCCGGCCCGAGGCGCGATACCGCCAGAACGATCAGGCTCTGGAGGAATTGACCCGGCTGCAGGCGTTCCTGCTGGCCGACAGCGCGCCGGCCGTCCGCCCGGGAGGCCTTCTGGTCTACAGCACCTGTTCCATCTGGCCGGAGGAGAATGACCGGCAGGTGGAGGCGTTTCTTCGGGAGAACCGCGAGTTCGAACTGGTGGAGTCGATCCGGCGCCTGCCCCACAGTGAGCCTGACCCGACCCGCTACCACGACGGTGGATTTACCGCCGTTCTCCGCCGGCGCGGTCCGGACTGATCCAAGAGGAGGATTCTGCCGATGAAGGAAACGTGGACTGGCTGATTCTTGCATGCTGCCTGCTGATGGCCTGGGTGACGCTGGCCGTGGTAGCCGGCGAACGGTTGTACCGGCAACAGGCGCAGCAGCTCCGTCAGGCGCAAGCCGGCGCCGCCGAGAAACCCGGCGGACCAAAACCCCATTGATCCCGGCAACTCTGTCGTCCGCCGCCTTCACCGACCCCGTTTCCGCGGCTGCTCAAGCCGGCATTTCAACGGAAATACACGGTTTTCAGGGAATATCCCTCACCGTCGGACCGTCCAGACGGTGTCCTGTTGATTCTGCGCCGTGGCCATGACCGATTTTCTGGACAGGGCGTAGAATTACCCCGGAAAGGACCCCTCGTCCCGCGGATTGAGGTGCATGCGTGGATTCGTCCCGAACAAGTTCCTACTCCTGGGTGTTCGCGATCGTGCTGGTGCTCTCGCTGGTGATCGTGGGAGTCGGAGTGTATCTGGCGGCCAAGGGGGCGTCCTGGTCAATGCTGGCTGCAGGCTCGGTCTGCGTCGTGGGAACGCTTCTGGCTTGGGCGCTGGCGGAAACCCTGCGATGGACTCGCGCCGCCGCCGCAGAGCAGCTTCGCGAAGCTCTGCGCCCGTTTGATGAGCGGATGGAACAGTATTCGGTGATGCTCAACCTGATCAGCGAACAGCAGTTGCTCAGCGACCGGGGCAAGTCCATCGCCTATCGCAATAAAGACCGCGAGGCGCTGAAATACGCCATTCAGGAAGAAATCAGCCACGGGGATTACGAAGCCGCCTGGCGCCTGGCGGATGAGATGGAAAACTCCTTCGGCAACCGTAAGGAAGCCGAGATGTTCCGGCAGTTGATTGAGGAAAAGCGCTCCGACAACCTTCGAAGGCAGATCAGTGAGGGTGTTGCGCAGGTCGATAAGCTGATTCGCGCCGAGCGCTGGTCTGCAGCGCATCGTGAGGCGCAGATGCTTCTGCGGCGGTTCCCGGATCATGAGCAGGTTCGTAAGCTCCCCGATGAGATCGAGGCCCGACGCACGCAGTTCAAAAAGCAGCTCATCGACAGCTTCAACGACGCTGTGGCTCGCAAGGATGTGGATGGAGCCATCGAACTGCTCAAACGCCTGGACCTGTACGTCACAGCCGAGGAGGCTTCGGCACTCCAGGAAAACGCGCAGATGATCATCCGCACCAAGCTCGAGCGCCTGCGCACGCAATTCGCCGAAGCGGTTCATCAGGCCAACTGGGCCGAGGCGGTGCGGATTGGCGACCAGATGATCCGCGACTTCCCCAATACCCAGATGGCACGCCAGGTGCGGGAGAACATCGAAGAGCTGCGCCAGCGTGCCGCCGAGCCGGCCCCGGCCTCCGGATAACCCTGCCTCAGGGACGGCGCCGTTGCCTGGGCAGCGTTGTGGCATCGTCGGGGCACTGGTTTATCCCGTAGGACAGGATTCAAGCGTGCTGCGGATCGTCATCATCGGCGCAGGTCCGGCCGGGTGCATTGCGGGAATCATTCTCGGTCGGGCCGGTCTTGAGGTGATGCTGGTAGAGCAGCATCGCTTCCCCCGCGACAAAGTCTGCGGCGAGTGCCTCAGCGACGTGGGCATCACCGTGCTGGAAGAGCTGGGTTTGCAGGCCGAGCTGCTCTCCTCCTGTGCTCCCGTGATGCTTCGACGCGCCCTGCTGTTTGCCCTGGACGGCCGACGGTCGCAGATCCCCCTGCCCCGTCCGATGTGGGGCCTTTCCCGACCCGCGCTGGATACCTGGCTGCTTTCGCAGGCCGCCAGGGTCTGTCGCGTCTTGCAGCCGGCACGATGCGAACGGTATTCGGCAACTTTACGTCAGTGTCTGGTTCGCGAACTGACGAGTAACCGGCTTCTGAAGCTCGAATTCGACCTGCTGCTGATCGCCGACGGCAAGGCCGCGATCTCGCAGGCTTCCCCCCCGCCCTCTGGCGATTTCGGCGTCAAGGCGCATTGGCAGGGCATAGCCGCACCAGACGATGCCATCGAGCTGTTCGCCGTCAACGGCCATTATGGAGGAATCGCGCCCGTGGAAGGTGGCAGATATAACCTTTCCTTCAGTCTTCCGGCACCACGGCTCCGTGGCAGTCGGGGAAATGTCGATCAGGTCTTCTCCCGGATCATTGGCGAGAATGATGAATTGCGCCGCCAGCTGCGGAATGCAACCCGCCTCGGACCCTGGCTCTGCTGCCCCCTGCCCCGATACCGGCTGCGCCGCTCCTGGCCGGCGGGAGTGATTCCCATCGGCAATGCCGCCGCTGCCATTGAACCGGTCGCCGGGGAGGGAATGGGGCTTGCCATGCGATCGGCGCAGATCGCCGCAGGCGCAATCCTCGCCGCCACTGCCCGCCAGCGGCCTGTAGAGGTTGAAATGATTTATCGGCAGTATCGGCGGCTGTGGCTGCGGCGCAGCCTTGCCAGCCGGCTGGCGGCACAAATCATCTCCCAACCGTCATTAGCCGGTCCGGCGATTGAGATTCTGTCGGAATGCCCTGCGCTGGCATGGGGAGCCGCTCGACTCGTGGGTAAATGACCCGAACCGTCCCGACACCAGTGGACGTGCGACAACGCGACGGAATTCTCGATGAATCCGCATCCTCAGGTGCCGGGAGCGATCCGGCTCAAGAGACATCTTCTTCAGGGAAGAGTGTGCTGCCTTCGCAAGAAGTTCACAACAAAACCCTTCAGCGACTGGCCGCGCCGAGCCTCGCCGCGGGGGATGGGGCGGTTTCCGGCGATTCACCGGCTCCCTGTCGGTCGTACGCCGCACGCAACAGGTTCCGGAGGGTGAACAGGCAGACCTCCGGATCGAGATAGGTGGGGGGCATGCGCAGGTACACCGTTCTTTCATCGACGACCGTCAGCCGCCCGGGGGCGCCGGTCAGCCCGGCCTGGGCTCGGCGGGCGTCACGAACGGTCAGGACAACGTCAGGATTTTTTGTGATCACGCTGTCGATGCCAAAGATGCCGGCGAGGATGCGCAGTTCCGTAAGTGCATAAAATACAAGCATTTGCCGTGGGGGCTCTCCGAAGGCATCTTGAACGTCCTGCTGAAGTTCGGCCAGCATTTCGATATTGCAGCAGCGCGTGACCCTCCGGTACACATCCAGCCGCTGGCGATCTGCCGGAATGTAAGTCTTTGGAATAAAAGCAGTTACGCCGATCTCGACATGTGCTTCGGCAACCGTCGGTTTGGACTCGTTGCGGAGTTGCCGCACGGCCTCTTCCAGCAATTGGCAATACATCTCATACCCCACGGCCGCGATATGACCAGACTGTTCCGGACCAAGGATGTTGCCCGCCCCGCGCAGTTCCAGGTCCTATTCGCTGCGGCTTGCCGCGGCCAATCTCTACACGGGCACAACCACGCTGGCGGCCGACGCCACCGTCTTTGGCGACCCACAGGCCTTCGGGTCCTCCACGTCCCCCGTCCAGTTGGGCAGCCCGGCCGGCGACGACAACCCCGAACTGTCCGGGGATGTCGGTGGCATGACCCTCACCCGGGCCATCACGGTCAACGGAAGCACCAGCAGCGTGCCCAGTTACGCCTTGCTTGGAAGCCGTGTGCCCCAAGGCGGGGGCACGATCACCTATTCCGGTGCGATTACCATCGCAGGATCGAGATCGAGACTCATTCTCTTCAGCACTGGCGAACCCGTCGCTTTCTCCGGGGCCATCTCCGGTGGCACCCCCGCCGCCAACGTCCAGGTGGGCTTTGACTTCAGTTCCAACGATGTCACCACCCAAAGCAACGTAATCCTCTCTGGCACAAGCACTTACGCCGGTGGAACCACCTTGGCTGCGGGCACGCTCGGGATCAACGGCAATTCACTGGTTGTCCAACCCGGAAACAGCCTCATCCACTCCCCCGTGGGTGTGGGAACCCTCACCATCGGCATCGGCACCCTCGCGCCGAGCCACGAACCCACGCTGGTGGCTGTCGGCGCCCCGCGAACGATTTTTAACCCCGTCGAAGTCACGCGGAATTTCAACGTCAGTGGCGCCCATCGGCTTACCTTCAGCGGCACGCTTGATCTGAACGACGCCGCGCGGGTGATCACCGTCGATTCCGCGCTCACGATCAATGGTCTTCTGGCCGGCAATGCCAGTTCGGCCTTGGTGAAACACGGCCCGGGCGACCTGACTCTGGCCAGTTCCAACACGTTCCCGGGATCGATCGTGGTCGGAGAAGGCTCGATGGCGATCAACGCCTCGCAGAACCTGGCTGGCATCTTCCATGTCGGCCCGCAAGCCCGGGCTATCCTCGGGCCAGGGTCCATCGCCGTGCCCCCCGGACGAAACGTGCTCAAGGCCGCTTCGGTCACGGTTGATTCGGGCAACTCCGGGCAACTGGATCTTGGGGATGGAGGCCTGATCGTTGACTACACCGGGCCTACGCCCCTGAGCTACGTAACTTCGCTGATCGCAACGGGTTACAACGCTTCGGCCTGGACCGGCAGCGGCATCGCCTCCAGCCGCGCCGCGGCGGAAACCAACACCGGAATCGGGGTGATTGAGGCTTCAGACGTCGGGGTCGGCTCGTTTCTCGGGCTGAGCTTTGTTGGAGATGCCGTCCTCGCCCGATACACGCTGTACGGTGACAACAATCTGGACGGCATGGTCGAACTGGCCGATTTCGCGCGGCTGGCGGCGGCTTTTAACGCCCCGGGACGGTGGTTCCACGGGGATTACGATTACAGCGGCGTGGTTGACCTGTCGGACTTCTCCCGCCTGGCAGCCAATTTCAATCAGACGCTCCCCAGCCCGCTCCCCCGCACCGCTGTGCCCGAGCCGGCCGCTTCGGTAGCGCTTCTGGCAGCGTGGTGGCTGGGGCAACGCCGCAAGGTGAATCGGAACATACACCGGCCCGCTGAGCGGACCGGAATCTCAGTGAGGTTGAACGACGCAGATCGCCTCGAATGACGCCGAGCCTGTGCGACCCTCTTCCGAGGGGTCTGAACCCCGCGGAAGGCTTGGTGTCGGTTTGAGGGCATTTCGGAGCCGAATCATGATCACTCGCCGAACCACTGCCTGGTTGGCCGCAGTGTCCCTGATCGCCGGTCTGACCGCTTCCGCGCAAGCCGCCAGACTCCTGTCGGCTGCCTCGCGCCTCGAGCACGGCCGGCAGAACTTTGATCTGGCGCTGCCGCTGGATGCCTCGGGCATTGAGCCTCGCGCCCTGCGCGACGGCATGACCCTGGTGCTGAAATTCGATGCGCCCGTGCAGGAGCTGACGGTCCGCGCGGAACAGGCACGTGCCGCCCGCCCGCTCGTGCAGGGCAATGTTGCCACGGTCACGCTCATGGGGGTGATCAACGGGCGGGAGGTTCGCCTCTGGATCGACGGGAAGAACGTCGAGCCGCGCCAGCTCGCCTTCCGCACCCTCCGTGGCGACGTCAACGGCGACGCCCGCGTCACCGAGGCCGACGCACGCCTCGTCCAGCAGTTTGTCGGCCAGCCCCTCACCCCCGCCACGGCGCGATATGACGTCGTGGCCTCCGGCCGGATCGACAGCACCGACGTCGGCCGCGTCCGCGCCTGGGCAGGAGAGCGAGCCGACGGCGGCCCGATCCGCAACACCCCTCCCACCATTTCCCGCATTCCCGATCAGAAAAGCACGGTCGGGCGCGTTCCACCGGGAATCGGCTTCCAGATTCATGATGCCGAGACACCGGCCGAGCAACTGATGGTCTGGGCTTGTAGCGAAACCCCGGATCTGCTCTCAGACAAGCACATTCAGATCAGCGGCGAAGGAGAGCTGCGCGTCCTGACGGCCCAGCCCATCTCCGGACGAACCGGGGTGGCGCAGATCCGGGTTACCGTCTATGACGGCATCGACTCGGCTTCCACTGCCTTTGCCTATGAGTTTGAGAACTCTCCGCAACTGTTTATCGCCCAGATGACCCCCCAAGGGGGCGCCCAGACCCTCGGCTCCGGCAATGCCACCCTGATCCTCGCCGCCGACGAACTGAGTGCGACGCTCCGATTCAGCTATTCGAACCTCACTGGCCCGGAGACTGCCGCCCACGTGCACGGGCCTGGAGCGCCGGGCGTCTCGGCCGGCATTCTCTTCGATATCGACACCGCCACACCCAACCCGGATGGGTCCTACACCTGGACGTTCGAGCCTGTCGGCGGGCATTCCGTGCAGGATCAGGTCAATTTCATCCGTCAGGGGCTGACCTACATCAACGTCCACACCGCCGCCTATCCCAACGGCGAGATTCGCGGGCAGTTCAACGCCGCCACCGGCAGCCAGACCTTCACCCCCCCGGCCCCGCCCCCGCCGCTGCCCAACACCCCCCCCACCGCCGACGAGGCCGCCGCGCAAATCCCAACCCTGCGCGAGATGCTTGTACTCCGGCGTGCGGGCAACCACGTCGAGATGAAGGGCGGGCGCGACCACTGGTGGCACGACCTCGTCCCGCAGCAATCGGCCTTCGCCGCCGGCGAGGTCATGGACGCCGAAGACCCGTTGATGGTGATTTACACCTCCGGCACGACGGGCCGGCCCAAGGGCGCGGTGCACACGCACTGCGGCTTCCCGGTCAAAGCCGCACAGGATATGGCCTTCGGCACGGATGTGCACCCCGGCGATGTGATTTTCTGGCTGACGGACATGGGCTGGATGATGGGGCCGTGGCTGGTC
>JAVQWE010000048.1:10964-11218 GCA_033579175.1 Phycisphaerales bacterium
GCGCGCCCGACTATCCCGGCCCCGACCGACTGTGGGCGCTGGCCGAGCGGCACGGCATCACCCAGCTCGGCCTCTCGCCGACTCTGGTGCGCGCCCTCATCCGCTTCGGTGAAGAGCCGGTAAGGAAGCACGACCTCAGCCGGCTGCGCTTCTTCGCTTCCACCGGCGAGCCGTGGAACCCCGACCCATGGCTCTGGCTGTTCAACGTGGTGGGCGAGGGCAAGCGCCCCATCATCAACTACTCAGGCGGCACC
>JAVQWE010000049.1:0-11190 GCA_033579175.1 Phycisphaerales bacterium
AGGAAGTTCCTCGACGCCGAGAATCACGTCGCCGTCCTCCAGGGCACGATACGCATCGAAACCCGGCAGTCTTCGTTCAAAAGTAACGCCGGTGTACCGCCCGGTATCCAATAGACGCCAGCCGGAAAGGCCGATGAAGGAACGATCGTCCCCCGGTGCGGGGGGGTATGGCTCAGTGGCCAGATAGACGTGCCGGACAATCTCCGCTAAAGCGGCTTGCTGGGCCGGCAGCCGAGCTTCGCCGGCAGCAACCAGCTGCCGAAGCTCCAGCAACTGCTGGCGGGACATCCCCAGCATGTTCCGACGGGCTTCCTCGCGGACGGCCGCCTCTTCGCTGGCCAGCTCTGCCAGCCATTGACGAACCGGCGAATCCGCGGCCGCCGCCGGCGCCCGCACAGGCTCCACGGCGAATGTCAGCAACAGCAGCAGGGGCCAGTGCATCAAGCCTCCGCCAGCTCCACCAGACGGTCGGAATTCTTCGCCAGCCAATTGACCTTGCGATGGACCATCTGAAGAAAGGCCAGGCCATCCAGACGCCCGAAAGCGCCGGTCGCCGCGATCGGGAACACGGCCTCGGCGATCAGCGCCTCGATCATCAGCCAGGGGACGGCCCGCAACTCTGCCTGGCTCAGGAGCATCACTTCATCATAGCCGCGCAGGAAACGCTTGAATCGTGATTCGTCCAGATAATCGGGCCAGTTTTTCACATCTTCATCCCCGCCGATGATGCTGAACTGCAGCGCGCCATTGGCGATATCCAGCACCCGCTGCAGCAACCGGGCAGAGTCGTAGTCGATCACCGCCACGACATGATTATCCCGGAACAGCATGTTGCCCGGATGCCAGTCGGCATGCACGATCTGCTTCGGCCAGTTCTCAAACCCGAGTCGTTCTACCGTTTCAGCGCTCCGGCGGTAGAGGCTCAACAGCGACGAGAGAAACTCCTCCACCGCTGCCGGCGACATGACCGACGCCGGAATCATCGGGGGGATCGACCGTATCCCGCTCTCGACCGAAGGAGCCATGTGATAGCTGCCGGTCGGTGGATGCCATTCGCTGCGGAAGTGTTCCAGCAGTTTGTGATACAGCCCCAGCACCTTGCCGGCCTCGAATGTGGATTCGAGCGTCTGTGGATACGGCTGGCCCGGAATGTACTCAAACAGCTCGTACACGCCGCCGTGCCATTGCAGCATGGAGTTGTTGTCCTTCCGCGTTCCGATCAGGTGTGGCAGCGGGAACTGCTGGCTTTGCAGGTGCAGTTGCAGGGCGTGGCAGAAAGCCACTTTGTACGGGTCGTCGCGCCCGCGGGCACGACGCTTCAGCAGAAACTTCCCGTGCTCGCTGACGATCAGCATCTTCGGGGCTTTGCGCGAGCCTCGCGGAAATTCGACGATCGACTCGATCACCCCGATATCCCAATGTGAAAGCACAGTTGCGAGTTCTTCCGCGGTGTAACGCTCGCGCGCGGACTTGCGGCCCGTCGTCGATTCGGCGGCGGAATCAGTATTCGGGATGAATCCCGCGTGTGGCATCACAACGGCATCAGGCTACGGGCGATCGCGGTCAGGGTCAAAGGAAACCTGCCCGACCACGGCCGCGCTCCGCGATGCGCCCCCGCTTCAATCCGACGATCGACCGGCTTGCAGAAGTGCCAGCGGCTGGCAGCGCGCCACCGTCACCGCCGGCCAGAGGCCCGCCAGCAGCGAAATCGCCACTACCGATGCCACCCCTGCCCCGATCATGCCCCAGGGAATCGTAAACGGCGGATCAAGACCCACCATCACCAGCAAGTTACGCTTCGCGTTGATTGCCATCACCGCGCCAGCCAGCAGACCGAGGCACACACCGGCCGCGCCCAGCAGCAGAGCCTCCGACAGCACAAGGCGCAATAATTGCCCGCGGGTGAGTCCGACAGACCGGAGAATACCGAACTGCCACCGCCGGGTACGCACCGAGGCCATGACCGTATTGGCCACGCCCAGCGATGCCACCGCCATCGCACTGAATCCGACGGTGCTGACCAGCATCAGAATCTTGCGAAACTGATGCTGAATCTGTGATTTGACAACCCTTACATCGCCGGCCTGCAGACCCCAGGCCCCTACTTTGGCTTTGATGGCCTCCGTCAGTACTTCGCGCTGAACCCCCGGCTGGACGTTGAGCGCCAGCAGGTAGACACCCTCCACGCCGAAGTCATCCCGTGCGTCCTGCAGCGTTCCGAAGATGCTGGCGGCGGTGCGGGTTTCAAATTGCCTTCCAAGATCGAACATGCTCACGATGACATCGATTCCCGGCGACCAGACGACCCCGGCGATAGTGTATTCGGCGGTTCCACCCCGCGGTGTTTTCAGCGTGATCGTATCACCGGTCTTCAGCCCCTTCAGCTGGCGGAATTCTTCGGTAACCAGCACATGGCGGCGATGGCTTGTCATCAGCTCGATGGCCTGCGATCTGGAGCCGTCGCGAAAGTCCAGTTCCATCATTTCCAGCGCCAGCTTCGGATCGACACCGAAGAACATCGTCGCCTCGGGCATGACGACGGCGCCGCGGATGGAAAAGATCGTCGATCCGAATTCAGGCGAGGCGATAGCGATCGGAAGCACCGCATCCTGCTTCACACCCTCGACGCCTCGGATCTTTTCAATGTCCTGCGTAGAGAGTCCACCAAATTTGAAGGTTGTGATGAACATATCCGGAAACTTGTCCGGAATACGCCAGCTTCCGATCACGGTGTGTCCCTGCACCTGCATCACCACCAGAATGGCCAGGCCCACCATCAGTGCCGCGGCGGTGCCGGCTGAGCGCCACACGCCCCCCGAAAGCTGCTGCCGCAGGAGCGGCAACCGCAGCCGCGTTGCGGTTGCCGCCAGAGGGGCCAGAAGCTTCTCAACCAGAACGACCATCGTCGGGGCAAGGAGGAAGAACCCCAGCATCAGTGCGGGTATGCCGACCGCGAAATGTCCGTAGAACGCCACTTCGCGAGCCAGCCTCTCGGCTTGTGGAATCCCCAAACCCTGGAAAAGCTGGCGCCAAGGGGAAAACACGATCAGTGAATCAATGCTGATCAGCAAGACCCCGGGTACCGCACAACTCAATGCCCTGCGTAGGGACCCCCCTGCAGCAAGCGGCGCCATGGCTTCCAGCGGGTCGGTCTTCATAGCACCCCAGGCGGGAAGGATGCTGGCGACCAGCGCCGCCGCCAGAGCCGCTGCGACAGCGAAGGCGATGCCCGACCAATCCATGACGATTCCTGCCACCAGCAGATCGTCAAAGCCTAAATCCAGAATCTGCAGCCAGAGCCATCCCAGTGGAATTCCCAGCACGATGCCCCCGGCCGCCAGAAGGACTGCTTCCTGAGTCACCATTGCTCCGAGCTGCCTGCGGCTGGCACCCACCGCCCGCAGCATCGCCAAGGTACGCTGCCGCTCACTGACCCCCATGGAAAGCGCCGAGAAGATGATGAACGTGGCCGCCAGCATCGATACGGCCCCGCCCATGTAGCTTCCGATCCTCAGGCTGCCGAGGTTACGATCCAGCTCGCCGCGGTCTTCGCTGGTGAGCCGCAACTTCAGAAGCGGGTCCACCTGCGCCAGTTTCGCCCGCCAACGACGACCGAATTCCGTCGGGTTCGCCTGCGGCTTCAGATCGATGAGGATCGATGAGACCATTCCCTTTCCGGCACTGCCCGACCAGTTCTGGAGCGTCCGGATCGGCAGGTAGATCGACGGTTGCAGAGCCGCAAGAATCCGCGGTTTGTGAACGATGCCAACAACCCGCACGGTCAGATCGCCAGTCGGCCCGGGGAGGCGAATCACCTCCCCGACTTTCACGGCGCCCTTGTCCTCGTCACCGAGCAGGTTGGCGCCGTCGTGCAACAGCATGGCAGTCATCTGGTCGATCACCGCCACATTGCCTTCGGAAGAGTCAAACCAGGCGCCGTCGGTCAGCTCCATCAGTTCCACCCGCTTATCCTGCGGCCGTGTGACCCCCACCAGCATGGCGGAACGCGACATGACCGTCCGGCCCGCCTGATCCACCAGCGAGCTGGAAAGCTCGATACGCCCGACGGCACTGGCGACGTCAGGATCGGCGGCGATCTGCTGGATCCACCGCTCGTCCACGCCGGCGTGCGCCTCGCTGGCGTGGGTCAGCCGTGCATCTACATTGGCGAAGTAGGTCGAGAGCATCCGATACGCCGCAGCCTCGAGGCTGCTGTAGCCGCTGGTGACGCTGACCACCAGCGAAACCGCCAGCGCGATCGCTGCCACCGTCAACGCCGTGCGGACGGGTCGGGCACGAAGGTGCGTGCTGGCAAGCCGGAAGGTAATCACTTGATCACCTGAGGCATTCCTGGTAGCGGGCGGCAAGCTGCTCGCCATCACGATCGCGGACATCAAAGCGGGCCAGCAGCCTGCCATCCCGGATGACGGCAACTTCCTGCGCGTAGGCCGCCACCGAGGGTTCGTGCGTGACCATGACGATCGTTTTGCCGTGGATGACTGACAAGTCGCGCAACAGCTCGCACACGGCGCGACTGTTCGCGGAATCGAGGTTGCCGGTGGGCTCGTCGGCCAATACGACTGCCGGATCGGTCACCAGCGCTCGACCAATGGCGACACGCTGCTGTTCCCCGCCGCTGAGGGCGTCGGGCCGGTGCGAACGGCGGGACCGCAGCCCCAGCCGGTCAATCGTTTCCTCCACCTTCCGGCGATCGTCGGCATCCAGTCGGCGTTCCAGCATGAGCGGCAAGCCGATGTTCTCTTCGGCGGTGAGGGTCGGGATCAGGTTGAAAGACTGAAACACCAGCCCGACATGCCGACGCCGAAACCGCGTCAGTTCCCGATCGTTCAGGCGGCTCAGGTCGGTGCCGTCGATCAACACGCGGCCGCTGTCGCAACGGGTCAGGCCGGCCATCAGGTGCAGCAGTGTGCTCTTGCCCGATCCACTGGCCCCCATGACCGCCAGAAACTGCCCGCGGGCCACATCCAGGCTGATGCCTGCCAGGGCCTGCACACGGCCGGCGCCCTGACGGAACGACTTGCTCACATTTTCAACCACCAACGGAGCCATTTACCCTCACACGAGCCGACAGACTATATCGGCGTAGTCGCGCAGAATCACCCGCATACAATCCGGACCAGATACGACTGCCCGTCACGGCCCAGCCGCATCTGAATCACCCCCGTTGCCGCGCTCCGGCCTCGGAGCTGATCGACCGCACCAATCGCGTCGGAGGATATGTCCTGCCGATTTTCGGCGACACTGCCGCAGGCGACGGCAACGCTCTGGAGGAAGCCTTATCGCTCTTGCGGTTCTCCGGAAAAAAACGGTTCGAGGCAGGCAGTCAGCGTGGGCAGTGGGTACCGCCCTGCGGCATTTCGCTCGATCGATCGATGAGGGGATCGCCGGGGATTCTCAGGAAAAGTATCGCATTCGCGAGCGAGGTCGAAAAAAATTCACCGTGAAATAACCGAGAATCGCGCCTCCCAGGTGCGCCGCCTCGCCACCGGCGTTGGGACCGGCAAAAATGATCGTCGCGGCGGCCAGACCCAGCAGAACCAGTGCCCACGTCCGCAATTCCACGGGCATCGGTGGAAAAATCAGCATCACCGTGGCCCGAGGAGCCACCCTCGACGCGGCGGCGAGAATACCGAAAATGCCGGCGGAGGCGCCGACCATCGGCGTCCACGCGGAGCCCACCAGCACGTGCATCAGCCACAGCAGCAGGTAACACGCCGCTCCGGCCACGCCACAGGTGAGGTAAAATATCAGGAATCGGTTGCGACCGAGGTAGGTCTCCATCATCTGCCCGAAGAAATAGAGTCCGAGCATGTTGAAGAACAGGTGCTGCAGGTTCGCATGAAGGAACTGAAACGTCAGAAAACGCCACAATTGCAGCCCGACAATCGTTGTTCCGGCCGAGAAGTGGCCCCAGCTTTCCAGAGGACCCACGAGGATCGGCAGCCCGCGAAGCGGGTAGGCGAATCCTGCGGACCGCAGCAACCCGTCGACAAAGAAGACTGTGACGTTAATGACAATCAGCCAGGTCGTGACCGACCACATCCGCAACTGTCCAAGGCGGTCGCCGGTGGTCGGCACGCGGGCGTAATCGCGATCGTAGATCCCCATGCAAACGGGAATGTAGGCGCGTCGATCAAGGGTGTCACGCCCGCAACAGCACTTGTCCGCTTCCTCCGGTAGCTTCGTGTGCAGACCAATGCTACATTTCAGTGTTTCAAGAATCGGCAAAGGATTTACCCATGCCCGCGATGACCATGACGGAAAAGATTCTGGCACGACACTCCGGCAAGGCCCGCGTCTCGCCGGGCGACAACATCTGGGTGGATGTGGATATCCTCATGACCCACGACGTGTGTGGTCCCGGGACGATCGGGATTTTCCACAAAGAGTTCGGCCGGCATGCGCGGGTGTGGGATCCTGAACGGGTCGTGGTGATCCCCGATCATTACATCTTCACGGCGGACGAAAAGTGCCATCGCAACGTGCAGATTCTGCGCGACTTCGTGAAGGAACAGGGGCTGAAATATTACTACGACCCGGAGTTCATCACCGGACAGCCGGGCATGCCCAGCCCTTACAAAGACCCGACCAGAACCAGCTATAAAGGCGTGTGCCATAAGGCTTTACCGGAAGAGGGCCATGTCCGGCCGGGAGAGATTCTCCTCGGCACCGACAGCCACACCTGTACCGCTGGGGCTTTCGGCCAGTTTGCCACCGGGGTCGGAAACACCGACGCCGCCTTCACCCTCGGCACGGGAAAGACCTGGTTGAAGGTCCCCCCGACGATGAAGTTCACCTTCCATGGGGAAATCCCTGCTTATCTCACCGCTAAGGACCTCATTCTGGCGGTCATCGGGGAAATCGGCGTCGATGGGGCCACCTACCGAACCATGTATTTTGCCGGCGACGGCATCGCCAGCCTCACACTGGAAGACCGCATGACGCTCACGAACATGGCGATCGAAGCCGGCGGAAAGAATGGCATCTGCGATGTCGATGAGAAGACGCTGGCATACGTTCGGGCACGATCCAACATCCCCACTTGGGAAGTCGTGAAGGACGATCCCGGCGCAACATACTTCGTGGAATACGAGTGGGATCTGGCAAAACTGGAGCCTCTGGTCGCCAAACCCCACAGCCCCGACAATCGCGATACCGCCCGAAACTGTCGCGATGTCAAACTCGACCGGGCGTACATCGGCAGCTGCACCGGGGGCAAAATCACCGATATGATCTTCGCCGCCAACATCCTTCAGGGGAAAGAGGTGAAGATCCCCACGTTCGTCGTGCCGGGTTCAACCGAGGTTCATGCCGACATGAGGCGGCTGAACCTGCGCGGCCAGCCCAAAGGACCAGACGAAAAGAGCATCGAGGAGGTCTTGGCGGAGGCCGGTTGTCTCATCGGTCCCTCCGGTTGCGCGGCCTGTCTGGGAGGTCCGCAGGACACCTTTGGACGCCTGAACGCCCCCCTATTGTGCATCAGCACAACAAACCGCAACTTCCCCGGTCGGATGGGAGACAAGCGGGCCGGCGTCTATCTGGCGTCGCCCCTGACGGTAGCGGCGTCGGCCCTGACCGGTTATGTCACGGATCCACGCGAATTTGTTCATCAGAAGATCGAAACGGGCATGGCAGGGGTCATGTAACAGGCAGCACGGAGACCCGTGCCGCCCCTGGGGCCCGACGCCGGGGAGAAAACGCTGATGTCCCATCCTCCTGACCTTCAAGCCCGTTTCGAGCGAATTCTGGAACACAGTCGGGGGTTCGGCCCCGGTGGACGCGAAGTCCTGGAGACGGCATATCACACGCTGGCTGCTGGCCAGCACATCGGCCGATGGCCTGACGTGGGCCTTGAGGACCTGTGGGCGCACGCGATCAAAGAAGGGGCCGGACTTTTCAACAGGCCGGAAGCCCGCTGGTCCAAAACAGGACCGGAAGAAACCCGGGACATGCTCGGCCAGACAACCATCGGTGTCTGGCAGATCACCATCTCAAATATCAAGCAAAAGTACGGCCTTGCCTACGGCATCTCTCCCGAATGGCCCGAAAACCGAGTCTTCTCGCATTGCCGGGATCGCCCGCAAGTGCAGGCAGGGATGATCTGCGACTACATTCAGGAAGCCTACTCGCAGTACGGGAGGCGCTCGCCTTACGCCATCCAGAAGTATTTCTGGCTGGAAGCATTTGTGAAAAAGGAAATCGGCCAAGGGGCGTGGGATCGCAGCGTTCTGCCAACGGCACCCGACGGCGACTGGCGAAAGCTGACCCCTGAGTTGAAGGCGCAGACGGGCTTTTACGCCAAACAGATCGTGCTCGGTTCACCGACAAACCCTCATGGGTTAATCTGGTGGCTCTGGGTAAGTGGGGATGTTGAGGGAATTCGGGAAGTTCTGGCAACATGGAAAATTCAGCCGGCTCGGGTCTGGGATGAAGCGGCCCAGTTCGCCATCGCCGAAGGAAGCTCAACCGACCAGTTCGCGATCTCTCCGGACGATCTGAAGTACATGCCCGACCCCGAATGTCGCGCGTTTGTTGCCTCGCAGCTTCAATCAATCCCAGACTGATGCTGCCTCACCTGTCGAAGAATTCCCTTCCTGATGAGGGCAATGAAGTGTATGTGCCTCCGGTGGCAGCAACCCGCCGTGGTATGTTTCTTAACCCGCAAGAGGACAGGCGGCATGAAACATCTTCGTGAAGAACTCTGGTTCAATACTCCTCACCGTCGAGACTACATCAACATCACGCCGCAAATCGAGGAACTGGTGGCGCGCAGTGGGGTAAAGCAGGGGCTGTGTCTCGTGAACGCAATGCACATCACCGCCTCGGTTTATATCAACGATGACGAACCGGGGCTGATTCAGGATTACGACGACTGGCTTGAACAACTCGCCCCGCACGCTCCCATCAGCCGATACCGCCACAACCGCACCGGCGAGGATAACGCCGACGCTCACCTCAAACGCCAGATCATGGGGCGGGAGGTGGTTGTCGCCATTACGGACGGGAAGCTCGACTTCGGCCCCTGGGAACAGATTTTCTACGCGGAATTCGACGGTCGGCGACGAAAACGCGTCCTAGTGAAGATCATTGGCGAGTGACGGATGGTTTCTGGTAGGCTACCGGAGGGCTGGTGAGTGACAGCACATGTCGATTGCGAACATCATCTGTCCCGCCTGCGGGAAGGAGTACGCCTGGCAGCAGCAGCTTGCCGGACATACTGTCCGCTGTACCTGCGGACAGGTCATGCCCGTGCCGGCCGTGGCGGTGGAAACCGACAGCGTGTACGCCTTGGCGCCGGCGGAGGACAGGCAGTTTGTCCGGCCTGTTTCGGCTGGCTCCGGCGCGCCCGAAACGGATGATCTGGCATTGCCCTGCCCCTCGTGCCGGCAGCCGATCCCGTTTGGCGGCGTGGTGTGCCCGGCTTGTGGATACAACGTGAAGACGGGCTTGCATGACCCCGGCGCCATCAACCCCTCGGCCGTCGGCACTCCCGCCAGTTGGCAAGTCCCGACAGGTGAGGCGCCCGCACCCGAGGGGGAGCCACAACCCGCGCCTGTGTTGCACCATCCGGTGGTTACGAAACTGCCGCAGTTCGGCATCCCTCCACCAGCCCCGAAGCGCGAATTCCCCGCAGAAACCCGGCAGGAAATCCTCAAACGATACTTCACGATTCTCGGCGCGATCGCCGGGCTGATCGTGCTGGTGGCGGTGTTCCGTGCGTTCCGCTCGTCGTCGGCACCCGCAGACATGCACCCGGAAGACGCCGTCATCTTGCGCAAGCTGCAATCGGACCTCACGCTCGAACCGCTGCGATGGCTGGATGTGGACCCGGAGCGTCGCCTCGGGCGACTCACCCGCGCTGAGGCCAAGGCGTGGATCGACTCCATATACCGCGAGGGGGCAAAGAATCTGTGGTGTTACGGTCCCAGAGGCCGACCCGAGCTGTACGCCGAACCCCCGCCGCCGGAGGATGTGGAAGCCCGAGCCCGGTTTTTTCGATGGTATGAAGATTACTGCGGCTCGATTGGAGTAGCTGCCATGCCCGATGTCGGGCAGAAATACCTGCGAATCGAGCTGGCAAATTGAAAAACGGTCTTCAGCGACAGGAACAATGGTGCATGAAGTCGTCGATCACCTGTCCCGCCTGCGGCAGGCAGCATCCCTCGAAGCCCGAACAAGGCGAAACCACGGTGAGATGTCCCTGCGGGCAGGTCTTAGCCTCCGCTGAGGTGGACCCAGAGGCGGATGAGGGCATCTTCGCGTTGGCGCCTGAGCCGGAGAATCACCGCCTCCGCAAGGTGCAGCAAACGATAATCCCCCCACCGGCACCCGTGGCCGACGCAAATTGCCCCTCTTGCCAGGCACCGATGCAGGCAGGAAGCATCGTTTGCACCCAGTGTGGTTTCAACCTCAAAACCGGCGTGCAGTCCAAGGGGTTCCCCCCGCCACCCAAAGCACGACGGCCTGGCTTTGACAGCGTGCCGCCGGGGCTATCCCCCAAGCAGGTGGGTCCTGCCGAAACCCGTGGAGACCTGCTGAAGAAATTCGCGATCGTGTTGGCACTGCTGGCGATGCTCGCTGGAGGGTTGGTTGCCTTCCGGTTCGTCGCCGGCCGGTCGGCTGCTGATGCAGCAGTGTTGGACGAGGACGACGCGGTGGTCGCCCGCGCCTTGAAGAACGATTTTCCCAGAGAGGCACGCGAGTGGCTCAAGGTGGACAGCACGTGGATGATGGGGGGTTGGAACGCGCGTCAGGCCGAAAGCCGCATCGCCGACTGGTACCGTATGGGGGCCAAGCGGGTCATTTGTTTTGGCACAAGAATGGCCCTGTGGGTGGCAATTGAGCTTCCCGATGATCCCGAACAACGCAAGGCGCTGTTCGAATGGCAGAAGAAGTGGCACTCGGAGATGTTCGAGCGCGTCCGCACCGACAAAGGCCAGAAATATCTGGTGATCAAACTTCGCTTGTAAGAGCAGGCAATCGCGGAATCCGCCCGAACGGGCTTCGCTCCGCAATTGACGGAAGAAGTGGGAATTCGTGCCGATCCGGCACACGAGCTGCCTGAGCACAATTCCTTCAAGGCCCGGACGGACGCATTCGGGCGTTTGAGAGCGTGCCTCACCCTCAGCCGTGGATGCAAATGCGAGCGAGCCTTCGCTGTTCGAGCAA
>JAVQWE010000050.1:0-11009 GCA_033579175.1 Phycisphaerales bacterium
GCCAGCCGTGCCTTGCTCTTGGCCCTTCGAGCGACCGGCGACGATCGCACCCACTCCAGCTCGCGAGCCAGGGCCTTCTGGCGGGCGGTTTCCTGCTTCTCTTCGATTTCCAGCCGTCGTTTCTTCTGTTCCATCCAGCTGGTGTAATTCCCCTTCCAGGGGATGCCCGCGCCTCGATCCAGTTCGAGAATCCAGTTGGCCACGTTGTCGAGGAAGTAGCGGTCGTGCGTGACCGCGATCACGGTGCCTTCATATCGCTTCAGATGCTGTTCGAGCCAGGCGACCGACTCGGCATCGAGATGGTTGGTTGGCTCATCGAGCAGGAGAATGTCGGGTTTCTGCAGCAACAGGCGGCACAGCGCCACTCGCCGGCGCTCGCCACCGGAGATCACGTTCACGGGCATTTCCCCCGGGGGGCAACGGAGGGCGTCCATGGCCAGTTCCAGTTGCGCGTCGAGATTCCAGGCATCGAGGCGGTCAAGCTGTTCCTGGATTTCCCCCTGCCGCAAGAGCAGGCGTTCCATCTCTTGCGGAGCCAGATTCTCCGCCAGCTTTTCGTTGACCCGATCATACTCGGCCAGTAGATCCGTGATGTGCCGCACCCCCTGTTGCACGACTTCCCTGACTGTCAACGTGGTGTCAACCAGCGGTTCCTGTTCCAGAAACCCGATGCTGTAGCCGGACGCCCGCGTGATCTGACCTTCAAAATCCCGATCCACCCCCGCCATGATCCGCAGCAGGGTCGATTTTCCGGCCCCGTTCAGACCCAGCACACCGATCTTCGCGCCATAGTAGTACGAGAGATGAATGTCCTTGAGGATGACCTTCTTCTCGTGCGACTTGCTGACGCCGATCATCGAAAAAATGATCTGCGTGGTTTCTGTGGACATGTCTGAGATTTTCGGCGGCGGGGCGGGGAACGCAACGCGGTCGCCGACGCGCAGCGGCCGACGCGCCCCGTCACAGAGCCTGTGGCGGGCCGATGGCCCGGCCGAGGCGCGGATCTTAGCAAACGGGCAAGCGGTGGGCTGACCCGGCCGGGCAGCCCCGTGGGGGTGATTCCCCATGACAGGCACGGCGCCCTCGGAGCGGCGCTCTTTCCGCTCAGTTCGTGGCAAACGGCGAGGGAGCCTGCAGACCGGGGACGGGGTAGGGCGATGGCTCTTCGTTCACACCGGGTATCGCCATTGCCTGCTGCTCCAAGGCAAGACGATCAGCATCGGAAGGATAAACCAGCCGATAGCCCACCAGCAGCCGACCCAGCCACTTGATCAGCAGCCCCGCAAGCACCGCGCCGAGAATCAGAACCGTGAAAAGGGCTATATCCCCACGGGAGAATGCGATGATCTGCCCGCTGGCAGCGGCAAAAATGCCCAGCACGAAGGGGTTGTCGCTCTGCCGGAGCAGCAGCTCATCCCCAAACCGGAACGCCAGCCCGTAAAGCACCCCGTAGAAAATCAGCATCAGGTAGGGGCCTAAGCCGCCGAGCAACGTTCCGCCTTCGTGGAAACCGTGCCCGGTGATGCCCGGACCCCAGTTGACGTAGCCGGTTCGCCATCGGCCCACATCGCGCGGCAGGGTTGTTCCGAGGGCCTGTGGCTTGTCCGGCCAGAAAGCCCGGGGAATCGGATTGGCCAGGACGAACTTCAGGACGAAGAAAGGCTCCGGGGGCGCGACCTTGGTGTAACGGTCGATGGCGACCAAGGCAGCTTCCATCGAGTCGCCACCGATGAAGGAGGTCAGCCCCCGCAACTGAAGCATCGCCGAAGGCAGCAATCGCAGGCTCTCGATGGCATCGTGGACGGAGTCGGTTCCCGCCACATTGACCAGCCGGGCGTTGTTCCGGTGCCGGATTGCAGTGTAGGCCTCCAGAACAATCAGCCCCACCACCAGCCCGATCCCCAAGGGCACCAGGGTGTTGACCAGGGGACGATACCGCAGATGAAGCCAATACAGGCACACCGGAATGACCAGCAGCACCGACAACAGCGATCGCCTTCCGGTATGACCATGAATGGCGGCGAAAATCGAGAGTATCAGCAGCACCCCCAGCAGCGCCAGCAGCCAGAGGCTCTGCTTCTGTTGCCACCAGCGGCAGAACGCCAGAGACAACGCAATCACGCCGGCAGGCGGGCCGACGATGATCAGGATCTGCCCGATAAACTGGATGTTCGGGAAGTAGACGGAGACAAACAGCAATCCGATACACAGGGCAAGAAGCACCCCCAAGGCAGTGCCATTGTACCCCGGCCATTTCAGGAATGCCTTGCCCGCCATCCGCCTTGGCAGACGCGAGCGGTAGTACACCAAGTAAATGGTGATGTAGAAAACCGTCGTGCCCAGGATCAGCCTGGTGTAATCCTGAGCCGTGAAAAGGCCATAGTGGTATACCCCCTTGGCGGTCTGGACGGCCGCATAACCGACAAAGTTTACCGATCCTAACAGGAACAGGTTCCACACCGTCAGCAGATCGCTCCGCCGCATCAGGTATGGAATGGCGATCGTCAGGCTGAAGATGATGGCTGCCAGCCAGCCGAAAATCAGCAGTTGGTCATTCATGATGGATGCTGCAGCGATCCGGCACAGGAGGCCCGCCGCACGCCCCACGCCGAGGCGTATCGGATGTTCCAGTATACTCGATTTCGGCTACAAATCCCCTCCGCAAGAACGCGGAAATCGGCCGATCCGTTGAAATCAACCTCTGCCAGTCCTATAGTTTCAATCGCTCAACCATCAGGAAACCGCAGGAGTCTGATATGCCCATCACCCTTTCTGAGACGGCCGCCAAGGAGATCAAGAGCATCATTAAGGACCAGAATCTGCCGGAAAACGGCACTCGGCTGCGCGTCGGAGTCCAGGGAGGGGGGTGCAGCGGGTTCACCTACATGCTCGACCTGACGGAAGATGCCCCGTCGGAGAACGACGAGGTGCTGGAATCGCACGGGATTCAGATCGTTTGCGACATGAAGTCGTACTTGTACCTGGACGGCACGGAAATTGACTTCCGGGACGAAGTCCGTGGGCGAGGCTTCGTCTTCAAGAACCCCAATGCCACTTCGACCTGCGGGTGCGGGTCAAGCTTTACCGCCTGAGGCGTTTCAGGAAATCGCAAAACCGGGTTTTTTCCCTTGGCCAAGGGTGTGCACTGCGATAAAATGATTTGTTGAGACTGAATCTCAATTACAACGGGTTTCTATGCCTACCGCCGAAGCAGAAATTCAAGAGCTGGCCTCACGGGAGTATAAGTGGGGCTTCGTCACCGACATCGAGGCCGATTCCGCCCCCCCTGGCCTGAACGAGGACATCGTCCGGCTCATTTCTGCCAAGAAGGGGGAACCCCAGTGGCTGTTGGATTGGCGTCTGAAGGCCTACCGGCACTGGCTGACGATGCAGGAGCCGCACCATTGGGGCAAGATCAAGTATCCCCCGATCGACTACCAGTCGACCATTTACTATTCCGCTCCCAAGCGCGCCGGAAAATACAAGAGCCTCGACGACGTTCCCAGGGAAATCCTGGAAACCTACGACCGGCTGGGGATTCCTCTCAATGAGCGGGCGGCCCTGCTGGGGATTCAGCAGGAGGGGCACACGCCCGTGGCGGTGGATGCGGTGTTTGACTCCGTCTCCGTCGCCACCACTTTCCAGAAGCAGCTTGCTGAGAAGGGCATCATTTTCTGCTCGATCAGCGAAGCTGTGCAGAATCACCCGGAACTGGTGCAGAAGTATCTCGGATCGGTCGTTCCCTATTCCGACAACTTTTTCGCGACGCTCAACAGTGCGGTGTTCACCGATGGCAGCTTTGTTTACGTTCCCCGAGGCGTTCGCTGCCCCATGGAATTGAGCACCTATTTCCGGATCAACGCCCGGAATACCGGGCAGTTTGAGCGGACGCTGATCATCGCCGACGAAGGTGCCTACGTCAGCTACCTCGAAGGCTGCACCGCCCCGCAACGCGACGAAAACCAGCTCCACGCGGCCGTGGTGGAACTGATCGCCCACGACGATGCGACGATCAAGTATTCCACGGTGCAGAACTGGTACCCCGGCGATCCAGTTACCGGCCGCGGCGGGATTTACAACTTCGTCACCAAACGGGGGAGGTGCGCGGGGCGCAACAGCAAGATCACCTGGACGCAAGTCGAGACGGGATCAGCAATTACGTGGAAATACCCCAGCTGCATCCTGCAGGGGGACAACAGCGTCGGGGAGTTCTACAGCGTGGCGCTGACGAATCATTACCAGCAGGCGGACACCGGCACGAAGATGATCCACATCGGGAAAAACACCCGGAGCACGATCGTCAGCAAAGGCATCAGTGCCGGGCACGGGCAGAACACCTATCGCGGGCTGGTGAAGATCATGCGGGGCGCCGAAAACAGCCGGAATTACACGCAGTGCGACAGCCTGCTGCTGAGCAACACCTGCGGTGCCCACACCGAGCCGTACATCGAGGTTCGCAATCCCACGAGCAAGTGTGAGCACGAGGCGTCGACGTCGAAAATCGGCGAAGACCAGTTGTTCTACTGCCGCAGCCGGGGTCTGAGCCTCGAGGACGCGATCAACCTCATTGTCAGCGGATTCTGCAAGGATGTGTTCCGCGAGCTTCCCATGGAGTTTGCCGTCGAAGCGCAGAAACTGCTGGGAGTGAGCCTGGAAGGCAGCGTTGGATAACCCCTGTCACGGGCCGGCGACTCGTGACAATTTGACAAAGACACGGGCCGCACGCCCCTGCAATTGAGGAGCACATGTCATCACCTTTGCTGGAAATCCGCAACCTCCACGCCGGATTGAAGGATAAGCAGATCCTCAAGGGCGTGGATCTGACCGTCCACGCCGGCGAAGTTCATGCCATCATGGGCAAGAACGGCAGCGGCAAAAGCACGCTGGTCAACGTCATCATGGGCCGCGAAGTGTATGAAGTCACGCAGGGTGAAATCCGCTTCGACGGCAAGGACCTGCTGGAAATGGACCCCGAAGAGCGCGCCCGCGAGGGCGTCTTCCTGGCCTTTCAATATCCGGTGGAGATTCCGGGCGTGTCCACCAGTTACTTCCTGAAGGCTGCCGTCAACGCCTGTCGGAAACATCGCGGACTGAAGGAACTGGACGCCGCCGAGATGATCCGACTGGTCAAGGAGAAAATGGCCCTTCTGAAAATGGACAACAGCTTCATGAACCGCGCCATCAATGAGGGCTTCTCCGGCGGGGAAAAGAAGCGGAATGAAGTATTCCAGATGGCCGTGATGGACCCACGGCTTTGCCTGATGGATGAGACCGACAGCGGGCTGGATATTGATGCCCTGAAGGTCGTCGCTCACGGCGCCAACACCCTGCGTCGCCCGGATCGGGCGATTCTCATCGTCACGCATTATCAGCGCGTGCTGGAGTACATCATCCCGGATTTCGTTCACGTGATGATCGACGGCCGGATCGTAAAAAGCGGCGGGCCCGATCTGGCGCGGCAACTGGAACGGCACGGCTATGACTGGGTCGAGAAGGAAGCCGCTGCGCTGGTCTGAATTTCCGAAACATGCCGCCGGTGCCTTCGAAGGCACCCGGGTAAAGTCTCGTCAGCCGGACCACACAAGATGACACAACTCGCGGACAACCCTCCCACGGATCTGAAGCGTTTCACGCAGTTCACGGTGCGTCGCCAGGCTCCGAGCTGGCTCGATCAGCTCCGTCTGCAGGGCATCAGCCGCTTCCACGCGACCGGTTTCCCCCACCCCAGAGACGAGGAATGGCGTTTCACCAGCATCACTCCGATTACCCGCGGAAACTTCATCCATGCTCCGGTCGTCAGCAGTGAAGCCGCTGAGGGAATGCTCACGCGCTTCAGTTTCGGTGAAGAGGCGTCGGCGGAACTGGTCTTTGTCAACGGGCATTTTGCCCCGCAGCTTTCGAAGATGCCCGCGGCGGTCCGGAAGGGGCTGACCGTCACGTGCTTTGCCCGTGCGGTGGAGGCGGCCGGAGAGGTCTTCCGCGCGCATCTGGGCCAGTATGCCCGCATTGAGTCCAGCCCGTTTGTCGCGTTGAACACCGGTGCGATTGGAGACGGTGCGTTCATTCACATCGAAAGCAACACCACCGTCGAAGGGGTCATCCACCTGCTTTTCCTGACGACGATCCCCGGCGGCGAGCCGACGGTGGCTCACCCGCGGGTGCTCATCACCACCGGCGAGAATGTAGAAGTGGCCGTCGTGGAAAGCTATTGCGCCGATGCCGGACAATACTGGACCAACGCCGTCACCGAAATCGCCGTGGGAGCGGGCAGCCGCTTTGATCACAACAAGCTGCAGCACGAATCGCCCGATGCCTATCACACCGCCAACATGGTCGTCCGGCTGGATCGTGGGGCACAATTTGTCAGCCATTCCACGACCCTCGGCGGACGCCTGACGCGCAATGACCTCACCTGCCACATGGCCGGGGAAGGTGCCTACGCAACGCTCAACGGCCTGGTGCTGCTCAACGGAGAGCAGCACTGCGACAATCACACCATGCTCGATCACGCCGCCCCGGGCTGTCCGAGCCACGAGTTGTATAAGCACGTGCTGCGCGACAGCGCCTCGGGTGTGTTCAAAGGAAAGATTCTCGTCCGCCCCAACGCGCAGAAAACCGACAGCAAACAGAACAGCCGGACCCTGCTGCTGAGCGACCGCGCCACGATGAACAGCATGCCCGCGCTGGAAATCTATGCCGACGATGTCAAGTGCACCCACGGGAGCACGACCGGCCCGGTGGATGAAGACATGGTATTCTATATCCGCAGCCGCGGGTTGAGCCTCGATGCGGCCCGCCACCTGCTTACCTATGCGTTCGCCGCCGACGTGACGCGGCGTATCAAGGTGGAACCGGTCCGCCGGCGCATCGAAAGCCACATGGCCCGGCAGCACGGGCTGCCGGAAGACCTGCGCATTCAGGATCTGGCCAGCTTTGACGAAGATGTGCTGTGATGGTTGATCCTCCGGCCGCGCCAACTCTCGCTGTACCATCGGCCGAGGGTTCGGCCCGGCCGATTCCCCTGAATCCCGAGCGGGTTCGACGGGATTTCCCCATCCTCCAGCAATCGGTCCACGGCAAGCCCCTGATCTATCTGGACAATGCCGCCAGCACCCAGAAACCGCGCGCGGTGATCGACGCCATCTCGGGCTATTACCAGCGCGATCATGCAAACATCCATCGCGCTGTCCATACCCTCAGCCGACGGGCAACGCACCTGTGGGAGCACGCCCGGGAGGTTGTGCGCCGCTTCATTAACGCCCGGGAGCCGGCCGAGTGCATCTTCACCCGGGGCACCACCGAGTCCATCAACCTCGTGGCCAGTTGCCTGGCCCGCTCGCGCCTGCGCCCCGGTGACGAAATCGTTCTCACGACCCTCGAACACCACAGCAACATCGTTCCCTGGCAGCTTGCCGCCGAAGCCTCCGGCGCGCGGGTGGTCGCAGCGCCGATCAATGACTCCGGGGAAGTCACACTGGAAGATTTTGCCGCCGTCCTCTCGCCCCGGACGCGCCTGGTCAGCGTCACCTGGGTCAGCAATGCGCTGGGGACGATCAACCCCGTGGAGGAAATGATCCGCCTCGTCCGCCAGCGCGCTCCCGATGCCCTGTTCTTCGTTGATGCCGCCCAGTGGGTAGCCCACGGGCCTGCCGACGTGCAGAAGCTCGGTTGCGATTTTCTTGCCTTCTCGGGTCACAAGCTCTACGGCCCTACCGGAATCGGCGTCCTCTATGGCAGGCGCGATGTGCTGGAGAATCTGCCACCGTATCAGGGGGGCGGCGACATGATCGAAACCGTTGCTTTCGAGAAGACCACCTACGCGCAGCTTCCCAACAGGCTCGAGGCGGGCACGCCGCACATCGCCGGTGCCGTCGGCCTGGCGGCGGCGATCGAATACGTGCACGCCGTAGGCTTCGATGCCATCATGGCGCACGAGCGGGATCTGCTGGACTATGCCACCGCGCGGCTGCAGGAGGTGCAGGGGCTGCGTATCGTAGGCACCGCGGCGCGGAAGGCAGGCGTGATCAGCTTCGTTCTGTCCGGCATCTCACCGTTGGACCTCGGCATGAAGCTCGACGAGCAGGGGATTGCCGTCCGAACCGGGCATCACTGCTGCATGCCGCTGATGTCTCGCCTCGGACTGAACGCAACCGCACGCGCGTCGCTGGCGTTATATAACACTCGCGCGGAAATCGACGTCTTTGTCGAGTGCCTTCACAAAATCGCCGCAGAGACCGTCCCGTCTACGCCACCGGCAAAACCGCTCGTGCCGGAAGCACTCCGCTTTCCACCCCCCGCGGCGGCCAGCCCCGAACTTGCCGCGCAGGAGCTGATCGAAACCTTCGATCTGCTGGGCGGATGGGAACAGCGCGACGCATATCTCCTGGAGCTCGGCGAAAAGCTCCTGCCCCTGCCTCAGGCCTTGAAAACCGAAGCCACCCGAGTGCACGGATGCATGAGCCTGGTGCACCTGGTCGGAAGGATCAAGCCTGGGTCTGAGGATGTGATTGAGTTCCTGGCCGACAGCGACGCCCATATTGTCCGGGGGCTGATCGCCCTGCTGCAACGGGTCTATTGCGGGCAACGCGCCGGGGATATTATCCATTTTGACATCGAAGGACTTTTGCGACGCTTGGGATTGGATCAGCACCTGAGCATGGGTCGACGAAACGGGCTTTCGGGGATGATTGGTCGTATTCGACAGCTCGCGATGGACCTTCCCCACTCCCGTGCAGTCGCGGTTAATCAAGGGTGAGCCGAGTGAATACCCCAGATTCCCCATCTTCTCCAAAGCGCCAGCTTCCGGTGCTCCCAGAGTTTCCCAAGGTTGAACGTCTGCGCGCCGAGCTTCAGGCCGACCTCGCATCGGGCGGGACCAGCCCCCGGCTTCAGAACCACGATCCCCTCGAACAACCGCTTGCTCCCGACGCTCGAGCGCTACGGGAGCGGGTGATTGAAGTCTTGAAAACCGTTTATGATCCGGAGATTCCGGTCAACATCGTGGATCTGGGGCTCGTGTACGACATCGAGGTCACGGACAGTTCCGCCGTCCGCGTCCGGATGACCCTGACGACTCCCGCCTGTCCCGTGGCTGGCACGCTGCCGGGAGAAATCCAGCGGAAACTGCAGGCCGTTCCCGGCGTCAATTCGGCCGAAGTCGAGTTGGTCTGGGACCCTCCCTGGGACCGTAGTCGGATGAGCGATGAAGCCCTGCTGGAGCTGGGCTTGCTGTAAGCGCGATGTTTTAATGCAGCTGAGCGGAGCGAACGCCCCCTCACCGCCGCCGCAAGGCGTATTCCGGTCGCGAGGGTTGCAGATCAACGACGATAGAGCGAATGACGCGGCCTCGACTCGACAGAAAGCTGCCTTTCCCTTTCGCCACACGCTCCGACGGGTGCTCGTGTGCAAGAAAAGTGCAAGAGAAAAGGCGCATTGCGACGCTCCGGATGCGATATCCTTACCCGTTTGGCAGTCTGCAAGGAGCCGGAAGGTCGCGCAAGCGGGATGCGGCATTTTCTTGTGGCGTAAGCGCATGAGAATGTGACCTCGCGGTGTGTTGCGGCCGGCCGACGCATCGGATTGCGTGTTCATTCTCTGGCCGCAAGGCTGGGAGCAGCCCAGGCACATGCTCTCGACCTACGACTACATCGTCATCGCCTTTTATTTCCTGTTCATGGGGGGAATCGGCTGGGCGTTTAAGCGGTTCATCGCCTCCAGTGGCGATTATTTCCGCTCCGGCGGGGAGATGCTCTGGTGGATCTGCGGCGCCGGGGTGTTCATGACGCAGTTCAGCGCCTGGACGTTTACGGGCGCCGCCAGCAAGGCCTACGCCGATGGGACTCTGATCCTGTTCCTGTTTTTCGCCAATGGCGTGGCGTTTCTGTTCAATGCGCTGTGTTTCGGGCCGTGGTTCCGGCAGATGCGCACCGTCACCGCCATGCAGGCGGTGCGTCAGCGCTTCGGCAGGTTCACGGAACAGTTTTATCTGTGGATCAGCCTGCCGATGGGATTCATCGGCGCCTCGATCGGAATGTATGGCCTGGGGGTTTTCCTGGCGGCTGTTTTCGGGTTTCCGGTGCATTACACGATTCTTCTGGTGGGGATTGTTGTTGTGCTGATGAGCGTCAGCGGGGGTTCCTGGGCAGTGATCGCCAGCGATTTTATTCAGGCGCTCATTCTCATGCCGGTCACGATCGTCGCTGCCGTGCTCACCCTGGCCTACATGGGCGGTCCGGTGGATTTCGTTCACAAGCTCCCGGACCGGTTCACCGATTTCAGCCAGTGGATGACCCCCACGATCGCGTATGTATGGATCGGGGCGATGTTCGTTAAGCAGTTCATCACCAACAACAACATGCTGGATGCCTACCGCTACCTGAGCGTCAAGGACGGACGGAATGCCCGCAAGGCGGCGCTGTTTGCGGCGGCAATGATGTTCATCGGCCCGATTGTGTGGTTCATCCCCCCGATGGCTGCCGCGGTTGCCATCCCGGATATTCAGGTCGCGGGTCTGAAGAATCCGGCCGACGCAGCCTATGTCCGCATGTGTGCGCTGGTCTTCCCCACAGGCATGATGGGCCTGCTGATCAGCGCGATCTTTGCCGCCACGATGAGCACGATGGATTCGGGGCTGAACAAGAATGCCGGGTTTTTCGTGAAGAACTTTTACCAGGTGGCGTTGCGACCGCATGCATCCGACCGGGAACTGCTTCTGGCCGGCAAGGTGGTGTCGCTGCTGCTGGGGGCGTGTGTCATCGCCGCCGCCATTTACTGGAGCCGCTTGAAGGACCTGCCGCTGTTCGATCTGATGATGAAGTTCAGCACGATCTACGGCGTGCCGTTTTCCATCCCTCTGGTGTGGGGCATGCTGATCCGTCGGGCGCCGCAATGGGCCAGTTACGTCACGGCGCTGGTGACGCTGGCGGTGTCGATTGTCGGGGATCAGTTTATCAGTCGCCGGCTGGCAGAGATGCTCTTTGGCACGCTCAGCAATGGCGAAATGAGCGACT
>JAVQWE010000051.1:0-10906 GCA_033579175.1 Phycisphaerales bacterium
CGCAAGAGCCTGGAGGAACTGGAAAAGGCGCGCGGGGGCGCAGGTGCCCCTCCCACCGCGAACGCCGCAGCGGTCTCACCGGCGCCCGATCTGGAGACCGCCATCGCGCTGGAAAAGGCCCGGATCACCGCCGAAGCCGCCCGATCCGCCGCCGGCGCGGTCCGAACCGAGCTGCGTGACCGGACGAACGGTCGGATGATCCCGCTCGAGAAGGAAGAGGCGGTGCTCAGCGAACCATCGGTGGCGGCCCCGTTGCGACTGCTGGGGCTGCTGACCGCAGGAACGTTGTATCTGATCGGCATCATGCTGTTGATCGCGGCGCGCCGGTTCCACGGCGCCGCACACCTGCTTCGCGGGGTGAGTGGGGTTGCCTGCATCATCGGCGCGATGTTTCTCCTGCATGGTTCGGTGAGCGGAGGCAACTTCTGGACCGTCACCGCCGGAGCACCGCTCCAGCAATTGGCTGATGAGGCGATGCGATTGTTGAATACCCCGCCGGTGTACCTTGCCGGCGCGACGTTCGTGACAGCGTTGATTCTGCTGGCCTGGCCGCCGCGACGCATCGTGGCGCCGGTGCCTGCCGTTGCCCCTGCCGAGCCATCATGAGCCGCCCCCTGCTGTTTCTGCTGATTGTGCTGGGTGCGACGATGGCCCGCGCCGCGGTGATCGAATTCCGCTCGCAATCCCCGGGGGTCTCCGAGCTGGAAGCGATGGAGAGTGCCCGTCGACAGGTTGCCCGGGAGCTTCTGCCGCTGCTGCGGCAACGGGTGGAATCTGAGCTGGCCCGCCGCGGGGGTGGTTCCGTGCCGCCCGACACGGTCCTGGAACCGATTTTGCGCGGGCGCTTGACCTGGCCGGACGCTTTCAACCCCCGCCTGCGGCAGGAGGTGCGACCGTACGGCACCGTGTATTACGCCGATGCAAGCATCGACCTGACGGGCCATTGGCTTGCCGACAGCACGCGCCTGGCGGTGGCAGAGGCAGATTTCCGCAGGCATGCGACCTGGGGAGCCCTCACCGCGATGGCAGGGGTGGGGGCAATCCTGAGCCTGACGTATTTCACTGCCAACACGCTGACGCGAGGCTATTATCAGGGGAGGTTGCGACTGGCGGCGTTGGCCGCTGGCGCGTCGGGAATTGCGTTGGTGGCGGCAGCGTATTTTGCCCTGACCTGACCGCCTTGTCCCCGGCAAAGGCCTGGAAGATAAGGCCGCCGGTTGCACCGGCCCGATGCGGGTGGGCACCGTGATCGAAGAGCCATCGCGGCGCACGGTGGGCCGTGAAACCCAACCTCGGGGTCGGAGACAGGGGCGAACCAACCCATGGCAGAACTCGCGGAGGCGGACCGATATCTTCTGGAGCTCATCGACCGCGGGCAACCCGAAGGTTGGTCGCAACTGGTTGCGCGCTACCAGGGCCGTCTGCTGGCTTTTGCCCGGAGCCGACTCAACCGCAAAGCCGAAGCCGAAGACCTTGTGCAGGAAACGTTTGTCGCGTTTCTGGAATCTCTGGGGAAATTTGACCGCCGACTGAGCCTGGAAACGTTCCTCTTCACAATCCTCCGTCGGCGCATCATCGACGCCCTGCGGGGACGGCAGCTCAAGTTGTGCTACCTTCAGGAGACCCTGCAGGGGGATCAGACCGAGCAGGAGGACGCCTCCAGCCGGATCGCCTCCGACGAAATGACCGCCAGCTTTTACGCCCGTCGTGACGAAGACGCCCGCCGGTTCTCCGCAGCCCTTGCCGATGCCCTCGATGCGTTGGTGGGGCGATTTCGCGAGGCGGAGAACTTCCGCGATCTGCAGATCGTGGAGATGCTCTTTTATGCCCAGCTTCGCAACAAGGATGTCGCGGCGCTGATGAAGATGGATGAGAAAGCCATTGCCCTGATCAAGCACCGCTGCCTGAATGAGATCCGCGATCACATCGTGGCGCACGCGCGTCTGGGCGCTGCCGACTCGCAATGGCTGGCATCGCCGGCGTGGGAGAGCGCCGCGGCCACCGCCTCGATGATCACGGAGGTGTGGGAAAGCCAGCGTCCCACCTGCCCCAAGCGATCGACGATCGGACGGCTGATGCTGGGCACGCTCGATGGGGGCTGGAAGAAGTATGTGGATTTCCACGTCAACACGCTGGGATGCCGCTTCTGCCGCGCGAACCTGGAGGACCTGCAGAAGCAGACGGAAGAAGCCCCTCAGGCACTGCACGATCGGGTGATGCACTCGACGATCGGTTTCTTCCGCAAGTGAACCTCAGCCGCATCCCCCCGGCCTGAAGCGCAGCGCCGGCAGCCAGCGATGCGGCATCCGGGCCGGATTGCCGTCCGCCGCCGGCGGTAAAACGAGGGGGCAGGCCCTATAATCCGGGGGCGTTTTCCGTTCGACTTCCCGCCGGATTCGTCGCACAATAGAGGCAGGATGCTTGAGTATCGCCCGACCATCGCGATCACCATGGGTGATCCGGCCGGCATCGGCGCCGAGGTCATCGTGAAGGCCCTGGCGGATCCGTTGATTCGCCAGCGGGCACGATTCGTGATCTTCGGCCTGAACGAGATGCTGGCCTACGCGGCCGACCTGGCCGAATACGACGTGTTCTGGTGGCGCGACCAGTTCAACGGCCGGCTGCGGGCGTATTCGCATGATGTTGTGGTGGTGGATTATGACCAGTACAGCATGCTTGGGACGGCGGTGCGTGCCCCAAGCAAAATGGGGGGTGAGGCGTCGATGCGCTTCTGCAACGACGCCATCGACGCGGCGCTGCGCAAACTGGTGGATGCTGTCGTCACCGCACCGATTGCCAAGGAAAGCTGGAAGCTGGCCGGCTACAGCTTCCCGGGTCATACAGAGCTTTTCGCGCAACGCACGGGAGCGCGGCGATATACCATGATGTTCGCCGGCGGGCCGATCAAGGTGGCTCTGGCGACGGTACACGTGCCGCTGATGGGATTGTGGGGCCGATTGAACATCGGGGCGGTTTTCACTCCCATCGAGCTGCTGCATCAGGCTCTGGTGGAATGGTTCGACATCCGGCGGCCGCGGATTGCGGTGTGCGGCGTCAATCCCCATGCCGGGGAGAACGGGCAATTTGGCGACGATGAGGCGCGGATCATCGCGCCGGCAATCCTGATGGCCCGCGATCAGGGAATCGAAGCTTCCGGGCCGTATCCGGCCGACACGGTGTTCCTGGCCGCACGCGACGGCAAATTTGATGCCGTGGTGGCGATGTACCACGATCAGGGTCTGATCCCCGTCAAGCTGCTGGCTTTTGATCGCGCCGTCAACGTGACGCTGGGATTGCCGATCATCCGCACCTCGCCCGACCACGGCACCGCGTTTGACATTGTCGGCCGGAACCGTGCCAACCCCGGATCGATGCGGGCGGCGATCGAGCTGGCGATCGATCTGGCCACCCGCAGGCACCAGCGGGAAACCCGCTCAGCCCTCAGGCAGGAATCCCCGGACCTGGGCGGAAAACGGTGGTCTTGACGCCGATGCGTGGGAGATCGGGGGGTTGGCCAGGGAGATTTGACATCATGGGGGGCTTATCGCGGCCAGAACGTCCTCCACGGTAATGGCTTCCAGCGGCTGCCCGAGCAGCATCCTGACCGCCGGCCCGAGCGGGCGCCATCGCACGGGATGGCTTGTCGGTCCGAAGAGCACGACGGTTGGGGTAGCGGTGACGGCGGCCAGGTGTGCCGGTCCGCTGTCGTTGCAGACGACGGTGGCGGAGCGGATGATCCGGTCGGCCAGTTCCGTAAGTGTCTGTGGTACAACGACTTGCGCGATCGCCGCAAACTCTTCCCGCGCGGCCGACCCCCACTTTTCCAGCTCGACTTCACCCAGCACCACGGTGACGTGCTGCCCCGCGGACCGGAGCCTCTCGGCCAGCCCGAGAAATCGTTCCCGTGGCCAGTTCTTGCGCTGCGCACCGCTGCCGGGGTGAATCAACACGCCGCGACGCTCTTCCGACCGCGGGCCAAACCCCCTTCGCGACAGTGCATCGATCATTTGCAGGGTTCCGGCAGCCAGTCCGGGGAGAGGATCGGCCAACTGCTGTGCGATGTATTGGGCAACGTGGCCGTCGAATTCCTCGGGCGGTTTGGTGGACAGGCAGACCAGGCTCGCGCGGGGAGCCAACGACCGCACGTTGTTCGCCCAGTTGCCCTCGGCATCGGCCACGAAGGAAAGAATCATCGCCGACTGCTCAAGGATTCTACGGGCCGTCGTCGGAAGCTCCCGTGTGTCCGACCAGAGGTGGCTGAAGCCACTTTCGATATCCACCGATTCCACTCCGAGGATTCGCTCGGCCAGCCGCCCCTTGCCCGCCGCCGTGACGTAGATCACCCGGTTCTGGGGAAACAGGCGCCCGCAGGCCATTGCCATCGGCCAGGTGACGATGAAATCCCCCAGCGCGGCATGATGAAAGATGAGAATATTCCGTTGCATCAGACCGGGGATTGTGGATTCTGGCACGCGGGTTGCAACGTGGACGAACCCCCGTGCGGGCGTCACTCGGCGCGCTCGATCCAGCCGCCACCCAGAACCACATCGCCGTCAAAGCATACGACGGCCTGCCCGGGGGTGATTGCGGCCTGCGGTTCCTCGAAGATCACATGAATCTCATCATCTCCGGTGACGGAAAGCAGGGCCGGTCGCGGCGGCGAGTTATAGCGGATTTTGGCCGTGCAACGCATCAGGCGCGCCTGACGGGCGCGCGTGGCCGGAAGATTGATCTGCCGGGCAGTAAGCCGGGTTTTCAGCAGGGCCGAGCGATCCCCCACGGTGACGCGATTGTTCTGCGCGTCGATGTCCACCACGTACACTGGATATCCCAGCGCCACTCCCACGCCCTTGCGCTGGCCGATGGTGAAATGCTGGTGGCCTGCATGCTGCCCCAGGACATTCCCGGCGGAGTCCAGCAGCGGACCGGGCCGGAGACTGTCCGGATCGCGCCGTTTCAGCAGGCCGGCGTAATCCTGATTGGGGACAAAGCAGATTTCCTGGCTGTCGGGCTTGTTGAAGGTGGGCAGCTTCCACTCACTGGCCATCTGCCGCACCTGCGGCTTCTCATACACCCCAATCGGAAGCAACGTGTGTTCGATCGTGGCGCGCGTCATGCCGAACAGAACATAGCTCTGATCCTTACGATGATCGATGCCCCGCAGAAGCGATCGTTCGCCGGTCAGCGGATCAGGACCGATCCGCGCATAGTGCCCACTGGCGACGAAGTCGGCCCCGATCGCCTGCGCGTAGCGGGTGAGCCTGCCGAACTTGAGCCAGTCGTTGCAGCGGACACAGGGGTTGGGAGTGCGGCCCCGGTTGTATTCCTGGACGAAATAATCAATCACACGGCCGAAGTCGTCCTCGAAATTCAGCACGTACAGGGGAATATCCAGCACGGCCGCCACCTTCCGCGCGTCGGTCGCGTCGAGGACGCTGCAGCATCCCTGGCGGTGCCTGCCACCGGCGGCGGGATGTGAACCGGCATCGGACACCACCGAACAGGTTTCCGGCGACTCCACACCCGCCGGCGATCCGAGGCGCATGAATACGCCGATGACCTCGTAGCCTTCCTGCTTGAGGATTGCGGCGGCGACGGAGGAGTCCACCCCCCCGCTCATGGCGCAGACGACCTTGGGTTTGCGTGCGGGCATCGATTGAAAAATACCATGTTTCCGGCTTCGACGACCGGCCCGGGAGGGATGCGTCGAAGAGAAAGCCTTCGGCGATCAATATCCCGGCATCCTGCAGTCGATTATATAAGCCAGAGCAGGTTTGGCTCAGGATCCTTCGCAACTTCCACCGTCATCGTCGCAGTCGCTGGGCTATGCGCAGCCGACGGTTCCCCCCCCTTCGGCGACGCTGGGGGCGCGCGCTGCGCGCGGCGCGTTGTGGGTGACGGCGCCGGCGGTGCTGGCAAAGTTGCTGGGGTTCCTGGCGGACATTGCGCTGGCGTGGTTCCTGACCCCCCGGGAATTCGGGCTGGTGGGTCTGGCGGTGGCAGTGGCGGCGTTGTTCGGTACGATCCAGCAGGCCGGGCTTCGCGACATTCTCACCCAACGGCAACGGCGGTTTGCCCGCTGGTCCACCCCCGGTTTCTGGCTGGCGGCCATGCTGGGACTGGCCTGTTCGGGGCTGATGGCGCTCAGCGCGCTGCCGGCGGCGCGGATTTTTGGCGCACCGGAGCTGCGCGGGCTGGTGCTGCTGATGTCCTGCCGGTGTTTTCTTGACGCACTGGCGATTGTCCCGCAGGCGAAGCTCCAGATCGAGCTGCGATATCGCGCGATCGGCGGGGTGGCCGCGCTGTGCATGCTGATTCAGGCCCTTCTGAGCGTGGTGCTGGCCTCGCAGTGGTTCGGATGGGGCCCCTATGCCATGTGCGTGCCGATGGTGCTCACGTCGGCGGTGCAGGCAGCTCTTTTCTGGATTCTGGCCCGTCCCGCGCTTCATGCGCGGCTGCAGGTACGGCGCTGGCGCTGGCTGGGACGCGACGCCGGCTTTGCCATGGCGACGGGGCTGGTCACGATCGCTGTCGGTTATGGCGATAATGCCGTCCTCGGCCTCTTTCAGAACCAGGAGGTCGTGGGGGTGTATTTCTTTGCCTACCGGCTGGCCGTACAGGCCAATCAACTGCTGGTGGGCAACCTGATTTCCGTGATCTTCAGCGCCTTGAGCCAGCTCGGGCGGGATCGGCAAAGGCAGGTGCGCGCAGCGCTGTCGGCGGCCAAAATGCTGGCGATTATCGCCGTGCCAGTGAACCTTCTGCAGGCGGCGGCAGCCGAACCGCTGATCAGTCTGATCTATCCCGCCCGCTGGCAGGCAGCGATCGTGCCGTTTCAGTTGCTTTCGGTGGGCATGGCACTGGCGTTCATCGGGGCGCCGGCAACCTCGCTCATTCGCGCACAGGGTCGATTCGGCACGTTCTTCTTCTGGTCGGCCGGCATTTCGCTGGCTTATCTGCTGATGATCGGAGTGGGAGCGTGGCTGGCAGAAGCGTCCGGAGTGGCATTGGCTGTCGCGATCTACTACGGCATCTTCGGTCCTGCCGGACTGCGGGTGGCTGTGGGAAGGCTGCCCGGCTTCTGGAGGAACGTGCTGGTGACCTTCTATATGCCGCTGCTTCTGGGCATCCTTGCCTGCCTTGGCGCATACAGCTCGCGCTTTCTTTTCGGGGCCGTGGAAGCATCGCATCTGGCGTCGCTGCTGTGGATTGTGGTAACGGCGCTGCTGCTGTACTGCCTGATGATCCGGATTGTGCTGCCCTCACGCTGGCAGGAGCTGATCGTTCGATTGCGGAGCCTGCGCCGCCAGACGCATGCTTGAACGACCCCGTCAGCCGACTATAACTCAGCCGCAATTCCATGGCTTACGCGTACGAAGATCAGGTACATGAATCGATCCTGCGGATGGTTCCTGCAGATGGGAAGGTGATCGGATCGATCGGGTGCGGGCCGGCGGCGACGGAGGGAGTGCTGGTCCGCCAGGGGCGGGAAGTGCACGGCGTGGACGTGGCTCAGGAAGTGTATGAGATCGCCCGGCCGAGGCTGACCTCGCTGCGCATCATCTCTCCCGATGATCGTACCCCCTTCGCCCCGGAATCGCTCGACGGCCTGATCCTCGCCGACGTCATCGAACACCTCCCGGCCGCCTGGGACGCACTCCGACAGTATGCGCAGGCCGTGCGACCGGGGGGGTGGGTGATCATCAGCGTCCCGAACATGCGATACGTTGAGGCCATGGCTCGATACGTGTTGCGGGGAGACTGGCCGGAAGAGGAAACCGGGATTTTCGATCGCACCCACCTTCAATTCATGACTCATCGACGACTGGCCCGATGGATTCACCAGGCAGGACTGACCCCCGAACGCTGGTTCCGTCGGCCGGACCCGAGGCATCCCCGGCGCTCGTGGGTCCTGAACCTGCTGAACGCCGGCCTCCTGGGTCTGCTGAGCAACCTGCTGGATTATCAGATTCAGGTACGTTGTCGAAAGCCGAAGGGCGCTGCAGAGGCAAGGTGACGTCCGCGCATGCCGTTGATCTCCGTCGTCATCCCCACCTACAACGGCTCGAGCCTGCTGATGCAAACGCTCGAGACGGTTTTCTCCCAGACCTTCACCGACTTTGAGGTTGTGATCATCAACGATGGCAGCACCGACGATACGGCCGATCGCCTGGCAGCGCTGGGAGACCGTGTTCGCGTGATTACCCAAGCCAACGCCGGCATTGGGGCGGCGCGTAACCGCGGTATCGACGAAGCCCGCGGCAGATATGTTGCTTTGCTGGATCATGATGATCTGTGGATGCCCGAAAAGCTGGCGGTTCAGGCCGAATTCATGGCTGCCAACCCCGATGCTGTCGGTTGCGCCGTGCCCTGGGCCTTCTCTTCCACCCCCACCGTGCCCACCTGCGGCCCGGAAGTCTGTGACGCCCGGGGCATCATCCAGCGGCCGTTTCACCACCTTGCCCGCGGCATCATGCTGATGTTCAGCTCCGCGATTCTCTTCGATAAGGAGAAGGCACGGGGACTCCGCTATGAAACGCGCCCGATGTGTATTGAAGATCTCCCCTTCCAGGTTGGTCTGCTGGCACGCGGCCCTTTTGGCATCGCCGGCAAAGAAATCCTGATGATCTATCGGGTGCACGAGCGGAATTTCAGCAGACAGGCTGCCTATTTTTACAACGGTCAGAAACTGCTGCGGCAGCTCGAAAGGGAGGGACGTTTTGACGAGCTTCAGGGGCAGAGCCGCGACGATCTGCGGGAATTCCTCGCCAGCGCTGGCAGGGTGTGCGCGGCCCGGCAGATTCTGGGGGGATATCGCCTGAGGGGGCTTCGCCTGTATTTCAGCGAGCTGCCTCACCAGCTCGCCCGGATGCGCCTGCGTTTTCTCCTGAGTTATCCGATCCTGCTGGCCCTTCCCACTCGTGTGGCGCGACGTTTCTTTCCCGGCGACGGGATCGTGTATTGAACCGGATGCAGGGGCGCGATTCCCTCACTGAAAGGCCCCGTTGAGGTAGAACCCGCTCAGGATGAATGACGCCCATTCACGATCCCAGCGTGTCAGCAGCCGCTTGATCAGCGTGCCGCCGGCGCCGTCTGGAGTCGTGGCCAGCTCCCAAGGGGCAACCAGATCCACCTTCAGAGGCTGCCAGCCGCACGCGTCGGCCAAGTCGAGAAATGACCGGTAGTTGAAATAGGAAATATGTCCCCAGTGGTTACGCTGATACGCGTAATTCGAGTGGCGGAACTCGGAGTAACCTCCCAGCAGCGGCTGACGGACGAGCATGAACCGCGATTCCGACCGCGCCGTCCGAAGCAGTTCCCAGGGATTCTCGACGTGTTCCAGAACATCCACAAACATCACAACGTCGAACGGACCATCTCCCGGTTCGAAGGGCTTCTGACGCATTGGAAGCCCGGGGAAGTGCCTTGTGGCCAGTTCAATCGCATCCGGCGCAAGCTCAAAGCCTGTGGCCTGCACTTTAAGATCCGAATGTGACTTTGAAAGCTTCCGGAGAATCGCATCCAGCACCGCCCCGGTTCCCGCGCCGACGTCTGCCAATCGCAGCACCGGTGTCTGCAGCTTCCGCAGAATCGCCTCAAGCCCCGGATACAGGTCCTCCGCCTTGGCAGGCGCCTCCGACATGTGCCAATCAGGATGTTTCTTGCCGTACTCGCCACCGGTGTATTCGTCCCGGTACGCCGACGCCGCCGAAGCCATCGCCCCATCGTATCCATCTCCGCGCGATCCGTGCAACCGCCCGGCTGGATTCAGCGGCGGGGGAAAGTAAAGTGCGAAGGTGCACGCCGGTGCCGGCCGTTGCGTTGCGCAGACCGCCGGCAATGCAACAGTGACACGGTTCTGGCATGGAGCGGTCGGCAGCCGTCATTATCACCACGAAAAACCGCAAGGAGGAGCTGCGCAAAGCGTTACAATCGTGCTTTTCCCAGACGGTTGCAGCCGAAGTGCTTGTGATCGACGACGGGTCCACCGATGGCACGGCCGATATGGTCCGGGCCGAGTTCCCCGCCGCGCGGGTGGATCGCTCCGAACGGTCGCTTGGTTTGATCGGGCAGCGAACCCGCGCCGCCGGCCTGACCAGCGCCGAAATCATCTTTTCCATCGACGACGATGCCGCCTTCATCAGCCCGCAGACCATCGAACAGACCCTCGCTGAGTTCAGTCACCCCCGCGTGGCGGCGGTGGCCATTCCGTATCTCGAGCCGCACAAGCCCGCCACGAAGCCCGTTCGTCCGCCTCCGGACGGCCGCATTTACTGCACTTCTCATTACATCGGTTGCGCCCATGCGATCCGACGGGACGTGTTTCTCTCCCTGGGTGGATATCGTGACGTGCTGTTCCGTCAGGGTGAAGAGGTGGACCTGGGAATGCGGCTGCTGCGTGCCGGCTACGTCGTTCGCGTGGGCGCCGCCGACCCGCTGGAGCATTATGAATCCCCTCGCCGGGACAATCGCCTGCAATTCTATTACACCGGGCGAAATGCTCTGCTGGTGGAATTCTGGAATGTCCCCATGCCCAGACTTCTGTGGCGGCTGGCTTCGAATCATGTCAACCTGATCACATTCGCCATTCGTCGCAGGCATCCGTGGTGGATGATCCGCGGCATTCTCGGCGGCTGGGTGGCGATGTATCAACACCGGCAGTTCCGCGAGCCTATGACCGCCGCTCTGCATCGACTGCAACGGCGGCTGGTGAAGGAACGAGTCGTGTTGTTGGAGGAGATTGAGCCGCTGTTGCCCCCGCTTTCGCCACTTCCGGGGCAAGGCTGAGGCCGGCCGGAATCCCGCGCCAGCTCAATGCCCACCCGCCTGCTGTGGCGGCAGATCGTCCGGCCGGTCGATGTCCCAGGCGCCTTCGGGAAAGTCGATCGTCGCAACCCTCGACCGA